>DASYCS010000020.1:0-16378 GCA_036500025.1 Mesorhizobium sp.
CGACCTGCAAAACGCCATGCTGGCGGAAATTGCCGGCATACCCGAAATCGAGCTTGTCACCGGCGCGCGGCTGAGCACGCTGGCGACGCATTCGCGCGGCATCACGGCGTCGTTTCTCGTCGAGGGCAACCTCAAGCAGGCCAATGGCTTCCTGATGATCGGCGCTGACGGCGTTTGGTCGAAAACACGCGGGCTTGGCAAGCGGCCGGCGACAAGCGCCTTTACAGGCAAACTTGCCTGGCGCGCCACCATCGCCGCCGAAAGTCCGGCCGGTGCCGCCTTCGCCAAAATCGCGACAGCCGATTGCGTCACCGCATTCCTGCATCCCGGCTTCCATCTGGTCGCCTATCCGATGCGCGGCGGCGGCGCGTTCAACCTGGTAGCCTTCACCGAAGGCAAGCAGATGGCGCAGGGCTGGTCGGGCGATGCCGATCCCGCAATCCTTGGGCGCGCGATGCGTGGCGCAGCACCCGCTTTGGCCGATCTCGCCAGGGACGCCGGCCCGTGGAAGGCATGGCCGGTTCACACGGTAGACCGGGCGTGCCGCTGGACATCGCCGGAAGGCATCGCCCTGATTGGCGACGCGGCGCACGCCATGCCCCCTTTTGCTGCGCAGGGCGCCGCAATGGCGATCGAGGACGCCGTGACCCTCGCCGCCAATGTGGCGAGCTTGCCGGCCAACCTTCCCGCGGCCCTTGCCGCATGGGAGAAATCGCGTAAACGGCGAGTAGCCAGGGTGGCGCGGCGCGGCGCGCTCAACTACCTCGCCTGGCACGCGGCCGGCCCCGTCGCCCTTGCCCGCAATTTGCTGTTGAAAGCTCGCCGGGCAGAAAAGCTCGCGGCCGATCTAGACTGGCTTTACGGTTGGCGCGCGCCCGAACGGTGACCCGGCCGCTTCGGTCGGGCAGCCCGAAAAGAATATTGCCGATCAGTGCAATATCTGGCTGAGGAAAAGCTTGGTGCGTTCGTGCTGCGGATGGTCGAAGAACTGGGCCGGCGTGTTCTGCTCGACGATCTGTCCAGCGTCCATGAAGATCACGCGGTTGGCGACCTTGCGGGCAAAACCCATTTCGTGGGTCACGCACAGCATGGTCATGCCCTCTTCCGCCAGCCCGACCATCGTTTCCAGCACTTCCTTGATCATCTCCGGATCGAGCGCCGAGGTAGGCTCGTCGAACAGCATGATGCGCGGGTTCATGCACAGTGAGCGCGCAATCGCCACGCGCTGTTGCTGGCCGCCGGAAAGCTGGCCCGGATATTTGTGGGCTTGTTCGGGAATCTTGACCCGCTTGAGGAAATGCATGGCGATTTCCTCGGCTTCCTTCTTCGGCGTCTTGCGCACCCAGATCGGCGCCAGCGTGCAGTTTTCCAGAATGGTCAGATGCGGAAACAGGTTGAAGTGCTGGAACACCATACCGACCTCGCGGCGCACCTCGTCGATCTTCTTCAGGTCGTTGGTCAACTCCTTGCCATCGACCTTGATCGTGCCCTTCTGATGCTCTTCCAGCCGGTTGATGCAGCGGATCATCGTCGATTTTCCCGAGCCTGAAGGCCCGCAGATGACAATGCGCTCGCCGCGCATCACCTTCAGATTAATATCCTTCAGGACGTGAAACTCGCCGTACCATTTGTGCATCGCCACGATCTCGATGGCGACATCGGTGTCCGATATCTGCATCTTCTCGGCGTTCACCTTGATTTCTTCAGCGCCGACAGCGTTCTCAACAGCCATGAGCCGGTTCCTTTTTTTGATCTTTTTTCATCGATGACTGGTATCGAGACGACGTTCCATGAACATCGAATAACGTGACATGCCAAAGCAGAACAGCCAGAAAATCAGGGCCGCGAACACCAGGCCGGAGATCGGCGTCTGCGGCGAAGCCCAGGTGGCATCCGAGAAATTCTGCCGCACGACGCCGAGCAGATCGAACATCGAGATGATGTAGACAAGGCTGGTGTCCTTGAACATGCCGATGAAGGTGTTGACGATGCCCGGTATGACCAGCTTGAGCGCCTGCGGCAGCACCACCAGGATCATCTTCTGCCAATAGCCGAGGCCAAGCGAATCCGCCCCCTCATACTGGCCTTTCGGAATGGCCTGGAGGCCGCCGCGCACCACCTCGGCCATGTAGGCGGAGGCAAACATCGCAACGCCGATCAAGGCCCGCAGCACTTTGTCGAAAGTCACGCCGGCCGGCAGGAAAAGCGGCAGCATGACGCTGGCCATGAACAGCACCGTGACCAGCGGAATGCCGCGAACCGTCTCGATGAAGACGACGCAGACAAGCTTCACCACCGGCATTTTCGAACGCCGGCCAAGCGCCAGTAGGACGCCGAAAGGCAATGACACGGCGATGCCGACAAAGGACAGCACCAACGTAACCAGAAGGCCGCCCCACAGCGGCGTCTCGACATGCGGCAGGCCAAACCACCCGCCGGTCAGCAGGACAAAGGCGACAATCGGGAATACGATAAAGAAGATGATCGCATTCAAGCCCTTGCGCGGAACCTTGGGTATCAGCAGCGGCACGAACAGCGCCACGAACATCACCGCGACGAGCATGGGCCGCCAGCGCTCATCGATCGGATAGCGGCCGAACATGAACTGCCCGAATTTCGCTTGAACGAACGCCCAGCAGGCACCGGACCAGCCATCAGGCTGGATGCCACCCTGCGCGGCAGTCGCGCAAAAGCTGCGGTCGGTGCCCGTCCACTGCGCGTTGACGAAAGCCCACTCCAGGAACGGAGGAATTATGTAGGCGACCAAAAGCAGGCCGGCGATGGTCAGGACGGTATCGCCGACGGAGGCAAACAGGTTCTTGCGTATCCATGCGACCAAACCGGCCTCGCTTTTCGGCGCGGCCTGCGCGATCACCATTTCGGCGCGAACGAAGGAAAGATCGTGTTCCTGCATCTATCTCTCCACCAGCGCCATTTTGGCGTTGAACCAGTTCATGAAGGCGGAGGTCGCAAGGCTGATTGCGAGATAGATCACCATCCAGATCACTACGATCTCGATCGCCTGGCCGGTCTGGTTCAGCACCGTGCCGCCGGTGGCCACAAGGTCGGGATAGCCGATGGCGATGGCAAGCGAGGAATTCTTGGTCAGGTTGAGGTATTGGCTGGTCAGCGGCGGAATGATGATGCGCATCGCTTGCGGCACCACCACCAGCCGCAGGATTTGCCGCGGCCTTAGCCCAAGCGCCTCGGATGCCTCGGTCTGCCCCTTGCTGACGCCGATGATGCCGGCGCGCACGATCTCGGCGATGAAAGCAGCCGTATAGAAGGAAAGCGCCAGATAGAGCGACAGGAATTCCGGCTTGACCTGGAAACCGCCGCTCAGGTTGAATGTCGATTGCTTCGGCATGTCGAAGCTCAGCGGAAAGCCGTTCAGCGCGAAGGCGAGAACCGGCAGGCCGATGATCAGCGCCACGGATGTCCAGAATACCGGGAATGGCTGCCCGGTCGCCATCTGCCTCTGGCGCGCACGCCGCGCCACGAACCACGCCAGCGCGACGCCCACCACCAATGCCACGGGAATGAGCCACGAACCCTCGCCCCAGATGGCGCGCGGAAAATAAAAGCCGCGATTGTTGAGGAACGTTCCAAACGGCAGATGCAGGCTGTCGCGTGAACCCGGCAGCACGGAAAGAACACCGAAATACCAGAAGAAGATCACCAGCAGCGGCGGAATATTGCGGAACAGTTCGACATAGACGGTGCAGATCTTGCGGATCAGCCAGTTACGCGAAAGCCGGCCGATACCGACGACGAAACCGATGATCGATGCCGTGACGATGCCCGCTGCCGCCACGATAAGCGTGTTGAGGAAACCGACCAGGATGGCCCGGCCATAAGTCGAATCGGAGGTGTAGGCGATCGGGCTTTCGGAAATATCGAAGCCTGCCCGGCTGCGCAGGAACGAGAAGCCCGAAGCGATATTCGACCGCCTCAGATTGTCGACGACGTTGTGGACGATCCACCAGGCCCCGGCGACCAGCAGCAGTATGACCAGAACCTGAAAGAAAATGCCGCGTACCTTCGGATCGTTGATGAAGGAACCACGACTGCTTTTGTCACCGTCAAGAATATCTTGCGATGCCATGCGACGGTCTCCCTGAGAGAGGCCGAAAGGCGGACGATACCGCCTTTCGGATCACGCTCCGATCGATCAGCGGATCGGCATGGCGTATTGCAGGCCGCCCTTGGTCCACAGCGCGTTGAGGCCGCGGGCGATCTTGAGCGGGCTGCCGGTACCGACATTGCGCTCGAACAGTTCGCCGTAATTGCCTGTCGCCTTAACGATATTGACCACCCAGTCATTGGTCAGGCCAAGATCGGTGCCGATCTTGGTATCGGCTTCGGTGCCGAGCACGCGCTTGATCTCGGGATTGGGAGAGTTCTTCATTTCATCGACATTGGCCTGGGTAATGCCCAGTTCCTCGGCCTGCACCAGCGCGTAATAGGTCCAGCGCACGATGTGGTACCACTGGTCGTCGCCCTGGCGCACGGCAGGTCCAAGCGGTTCCTTGGAGATGATCTCGGGCAGCACGACATGATCGTCCGGCGCGCCGAGCGTCAGGCGGATGCCGTAAAGCCCCGACTGGTCGGTGGTGTAAACGTCGCAGCGGCCCGAATCATAGGCGGCGTTGACCTCCTCAAGCTTCTCGAACACGACGGGGTTATATTCCATCTTGTTCGACTTGAAGTAGTCGGCAAGGTTGAGTTCGGTCGTCGTGCCAGCCTGCACGCACACCGCCGCGCCCGAAAGCTGGAGCGCGGAATTCACGCCGGGCAGCTTCTTGGCGTTGATCATGAAGCCCTGCCCGTCATAATAGGTCACGCCCGCAAAATTCAGGCCAAGAGCCGTATCGCGGTTGATCGTCCAGGTCGTATTGCGCGACAGGATGTCGATCTCGCCGGATTGAAGCGCAGTAAATCGTTCCTTGGCGCTGAGCGGCGTGAACTTGACCTTGGTGCCGTCGCCGAACACGGCAGCTGCCACCGCGCGGCAGAAATCGACGTCCAGCCCTTTCCACTCGCCCTTGTCGTCGGGCGCCGAAAAACCTGCAAGGCCGGTAGAGACGCCGCACTGGATGAAACCCTTGGCCTTGACGTCGTCAAGCGTGCTTGCGGATGCGGCGGCGGCCATCAATCCGAGCGTCGCTGCGCCAAGAATGCCGATTGCAATGTGTTTCATGACCCACTGACCCTTTTCTTTTATTCAGGCATTACCTGAGTGTTTTCCCAAGCGAACGCAGCATTCGTTCCAGCCCACTTCTGGAACGCGGCATCGGGGTAGATGCATCGAGCGTTTTCCGTTCACGACAAGCATCGAAAGCGATTATTTTCGTGAGGTCAAGGGAAATGACCAAACCGAAAGCGTTTGGAAGCCAAATCCGTAAATGCGGCCCCGCAAAAAAGCAGCGGCCCGCAAAGCGGTGACGAACCCCCAACGGGTCTGCTTCGCTTGCCGCGATCTGCACGAGGTTGCGTATCCGCTATTTTGGCATAGGCAAACACAGCCTGCTGGCAGGCCGCGAACGGTTGCGTCGCCAAGGCCGGCGCACTATGCCTAGCCTCTCTTGATCGAGCGGCAGGACGCGGGCAGAACCATGGCAAAAAACGACATCGAAATGGGCACCAACACGCGGCTCGCCCACATGGGCAACAACCCTCGCGACTATTTCGGCTTCGTCAACCCGCCGGTCGTGCATGCTTCGACAGTGCTGTTTCCGGATACGGCGACGCTGGTTTCGCGCGCGCAGAAATATACTTACGGCACGCATGGCACCCCCACCTCGGATGCCCTGGCGCAAGCGTGCAACGAACTGGAAGGCTCCGCGGGCACCATCCTGGTTCCGTCCGGCCTGGCCGCCGTCACCGTGCCGCTGCTCGCCTTCGCTTCGGCGGGCGACCATGTGCTGATCGTCGATTCCGTCTATGGTCCGACGCGCAACTTCGCCAATACGATGCTGAAGCGGCTGGGCGTGGATGTCGAGTATTACGATCCGCGCATAGGCGCAGGCATCGCGGCGCTGATGAAGCCCAACACCACCGTGGTGTTCACCGAATCGCCGACCTCCAACACCTTCGAAGTGCAGGATATTCCGGCGATCACCGAGGCGGCGCATGCGCGCGGCGCGATTGTCATGCTCGACAATAGCTGGGCGACGCCGCTGTTTTTCCGCCCTCTCGACCATGGCGTCGATATTTCGATTCAGGCGGCGACGAAATATCCGGCGGGCCATTCCGACGTTCTGCTCGGCACCGTCTCGGCCGGCGAGTCATGCTGGCCGAAGCTTTGGGCCGCGTTCATAGCGCTTGGTTGCTGCACAGGGCCGGACGACGCCTATCAGGTGCTGCGCGGCCTGCGCACCATGGGCGTGCGCTTGGCGCATCACCAGAAGAGCACGCTCGACATCGCAACGTGGCTGGAAGGCCAGCCGGGCATAGCGCAGGTTCTCTACCCCGCATTGCCCAGCCATCCCGACCACGCCCTTTGGAAGCGCGATTTTTCCGGCGCAAGCGGCGTCTTCTCCATCGTGCTGGACGGCGGTGGCCAGAAACAACAGCACGCCTTCCTCGACGCCTTCACGATTTTCGGCCTGGGCTATTCCTGGGCCGGCTATGAAAGCCTTGCCGTGCCGGTTTCCCTGGGGGATCACGCGATTGCCACGAACATTTACAAAGGCCCGCTTATCCGCTTGCAGATCGGCCTCGAAAATGTCGAGGACCTGAAAGCCGATCTTTCGCGCGGCCTCGCGGCGATGGCGGCAGCGAAATAGCCGGACGGCCCGTCTGCATATTTGGCGAATGTGGGAAATGGTCGGAGTGGAGAGATTCGAACTCCCGACCCTCTGGTCCCAAACCAGATGCGCTACCAGACTGCGCTACACTCCGATGGCCGTTGCCTATTGATTTAGGCGAGGCAAAGCAAGTGTAAAAAACCACGGCTCTTGCCGTCAGGCGAATTGGGCGGTAAGCACCGCACATCTTGTGTAGCGGCGGCAATGCCCGCCGAAACGACAATGAGGTTTTCATGTCCGCTCGCATCTTCAGCCCCGCCAAGACCGCCATGCAGTCCGGCAAGGCCAAGACTGGTTACTGGGTACTGGAATTCGACCCTGAAACGCCAAGGAAGATCGATCCGCTGATGGGCTACACCACCTCCAGCGATATGAAGAGCCAGATCCGCCTGGTTTTCGATACGCGCGAGGAAGCTGTCGCCTATGCGGAAAAGCAAGGCCTGGCCTTCCGTATCGAAGAACCGAAAGAGGCAAAGCGCCGCCAGATTTCCTATGCGGAAAACTTCCGCTATGACCGCCGGACACCCTGGACGCATTGAACTGAAATCCGCCCGGTCGCGGCAACGCTATCCGCGGCGCTTGCGTAGCGATTAAACGGTCCCGTAGCTCAGCTGGATAGAGCACCGGCCTTCTAAGCCGATGGTCACAGGTTCGAATCCTGTCGGGATCGCCACTATCTGTTGGCGGACAAAGGCAAAGCCACCACTGTGGGAAATACCGCCGCGCTCAAGTATTCGCCTGCTGCTTTTCGACGAAAGCTCAGATATCGAACTCGCCTTGGCCCTCGTCCATTGAATTGACCGCTTCAGCGGCAAGCGTGCGCGTAATGCGCGTCTTTTGCTCAAGCGCCATGCGGTCGAGCCGCTCCACCACGCGCATCGCCGTCGCCAGCGAACGCTCTATGCGCCGTGAAAGATATTGCACCACGTGCGGCTCGACCTCGATTTGCCGGTCGGCAAACAGCTTGGTTATGACGCCCGCCAGCAGCATGTCGTCCGGTTCATGGATTTCCACCGTGGCGGCGGCTTTCAGCCGCGAAACGAGATCAGGCAAGTCAATTTGCCAGGCGGAAGGAAAGCGCCGCGCCGTCAAAAGCAGGTGCGATCCGGCCCCGCGCACGCTGTTGATGAGGTGGAACAGCGCCGGCTCATCGATGCGACCGGCGTCGATATCGTCGATCAGCACCGCGCGCCCGCCAATATCCCGCAGCGCGTCGCCAAGGTTCTGCGCCGTCAGCTGCAATGCATCGGCGCGCTCGCGCCAGATCGAGGCCAGATGCGTCTTTCCAGAGCCGGTCGGCCCGGCCAGCACCACCACAGGCGACGGCCAGTCCGGCCAGCCGTCGACCAGTGCGCCCGCCTGCTCATTGGCGCTGGACACGATGAGGTCGTCGCGCGAATAGCCGATGCCATGGCCAAGATCGAGCGGCAGTTGACGCGGCTTTTCCGTTTGCTGTGCCATCCTGTCAGCCGCGCGGCGGCAGCGCCTTTCGCCGCGATGTAGGCGGCGGCGCAGGCTGCGGGCCATGCCCGTTGTAGAGCGGCGATTCGAGATAGCGCGCAATGGCGAAGCGCACCAGCACGGCCACCGCGGCAGAAGCTGGCACCGCAATCAACAGCCCGACGAAGCCGAACAGCGCACCGAAGGCGAACAGCGAAAACATCAGCCAGACCGGGTGCAGGCCAACGCTTTTGCCGACCAGCTTCGGCGACAATATGTTGCCCTCGATGAACTGCCCGACAAAAAACACCGCAGCCACGGCAACGACCATCGTCCAATCCGGCCAGAACTGCACGAAGGCGACGCCCACCGCCAGAACGAGGCCGGTCAGCGAACCGACATAGGGAATGAAGCTGATGAGACCGGCGAAAAGGCCGATCAGAATGGCGAAATTCAACCCGGTAAGCGTCAGCCCGACTGCGTACATCGCGCCCAGCACGAGGCATAATGTGCCCTGCCCGCGCACGAAACCGGCGGTCGCCGTGTTGATGTCGGTGGCGATCGCCCGCACCGTGCTCACATGGTCGCGCGGCACCCAGCTATCGACCTTGGCCACCATGCGATCCCAGTCGAGCAGCATGTAGAAGGCGACGACCGGCGTCACCACGAACAGGCTGACCACGGAAACCAATGCTACGCCGGAACTCCAGATCGACGTGAAAACCGTTGTCAGCAGGCCGAAGCCGGAGGTCAGCACCGAATTCAGCCCGTCGCGCAGGCTGGCGGCGTTGACGCCGAATTTCTCTTCCAGCCATTGCGGATCGAAGCTGGTGATGAGCGCCTGGAGGCGCGTCAGATATTCGGGCAGCTTGCCGGCAAAATCGGCCATCTGCGTTGCCAGCACCGGCACCAGGATGACGAAAGCCAGCACCAGCACGACGATGAAGGTGACGAGGATCACCACCGTCGCCATGATGCGCGACAGGCCCAGCCGCTGGAGGCGGTCGGCCACCGGATCGAGGAAATAGGCCAGCACCATGCCGGCGACGAACGGCAAGAGAATATCGCTGAACACATAGAGGAACAGCGCCAGCACAACCGCGCCGATCAGCCAGAAGCTTATCTGGCGCCGGAAGGCTACCGATGCCGCCAGTGCGGCGGCAAGTTCTTCAGGTGCCGGGGGTGCCGCCTTCGCCATAACCGTTCATATGCCTCAGCCAAGCCACGAGATAGGCTGCGGCGGAAGCCACGGTCAAGAGGCCGGACAGCATTATCAGTGCCGGGCGCAGCGTGCCTGTGTGGATGTCGAATGCAAGTTCACCGAGCACAACCGCCGCCAGAACGATCTGCAAGACGGTATTGGCCTTCGATACAAGCAGCGGCTTCACCTCGACCGGATGGCGCATCACGCTCGACAGCAATACGGCCAAGACGATCAACGCATCGCGCGAGACCGCAGCGAGGACCAGCCACAGTGGCAATTCACCCGCAATGCCCAGCACCACGAAAACGCTGACCAGCAGCAATTTGTCGGCTATCGGGTCGAGATAGGCGCCGAGCCTGGAGCGCTGGTTGAAATGCCGGGCGATGAAGCCATCTATCCCGTCCGAAACGCCGGCGATGACGAAGCCGGCAAACGCCCATTCCCAGCGCGCCTGCAACATGGCCAGCACCACGCCCGGCACCAGCACAAGGCGCATGATCGTGATGATGTTGGGAATGGTCACCCCGTCTTCCTCAATTCATTCCGTTGGTTGCCTGACATAAATGATCGGCGCGAACGCCCACGGCAAGTCCCGAACGCTGTCCACGGTTTTATTCGCCCTTAAAGCCCGCCGCCTTGCGGGACGCGGCGGTTCATGCGAAGAGCCGGGACAAGCAGGAAAATGGCGATGAGCGACAAAAAGAACGGGCTCACCTATGCCGATGCGGGCGTCGATATCGATGCCGGCAACCTTATGGTGGAGAAGATCAAGCCGCTGGTGCGCGCGACGCGCCGGCCCGGCGCCGATGGTGAAATCGGCGGCTTCGGCGGGCTTTTCGACTTGAAGGCGGCGGGCTTTTCAGACCCGGTTCTGGTTGCCGCCAACGATGGCGTCGGCACCAAGCTGCGCATCGCCATCGAGGCCGGCAAGCACGATACGATCGGCATCGACCTCGTCGCCATGTGCGTCAACGACATCGTGGTACAGGGCGCCGAACCCCTGTTCTTCCTCGACTATTTTGCCACCGGGAAACTCGACCCCGACCAGGGCGCGGCCATCGTCAGCGGCATCGCCGAAGGCTGCCGGCAAGGCGGCTGCGCGCTGATTGGCGGCGAAACCGCTGAAATGCCGGGCATGTATCACGGCTCGGACTACGATCTTGCCGGCTTCGCGGTGGGTGCGGCCGAACGCGGCCAGCTTCTGCCTACCGACGATATCGTCGAGGGCGACGTGCTGTTGGGCCTCGCCTCTTCCGGTGTCCATTCCAACGGCTTTTCGCTGGTCCGCCGCATCGTCGCCAAAAGCGGCCTTGACTGGAATGCGCCGGCACCTTTCGCCGAGGGCGTCACGCTGGCCGAAGCGCTGCTGGAACCGACGAAGATTTATGTGAAATCCGTCCTCAAGGCGATCCGCAACACGCACGGCATCAAGGCGCTGGCCCACATTACCGGCGGCGGCTTCCCCGAAAATATCCCGCGCGTGCTGCCCAAGGAGTTTTCGGCCGAGCTTGATCTCGAAGCCATCGATGTGCCGCCGGTCTTCTCGTGGCTGGCCAAAACGGGCGGCGTCGCCGCCGAAGAAATGATGCGCACCTTCAATTGCGGCATCGGCATGGTCATCGTCGTGGCATCCGGCCAGGCGGCGCAGGTTGCGGCGGTCTTGCAGGAAGCCGGCGAAAAGGTCGAGCCGATCGGCCGCATCGTGCCGCGCCGCGACGCGGGCGTGCTCTACCGGGGCACGATAGACCTATGACAGCGCCACGCAAGCGCGTCGCCATCCTCATTTCCGGGCGCGGCTCCAACATGACCGCGCTGATTGCCGCGGCTGCCGATCCCGATTACCCGGCTGAAATAGTCGGAGTCATCTCCGACAAGGCGGACGCCGCCGGCCTCGGCATGGCCGCCGCGCGCGGCATTCCAGTTCAGGCGATCCCCCGCAAGGACCATGCAAGCAAGACGGCGCATGACGATGCCATCGATGCCGCGCTTTCGGCGCTGAGGGCGGAAATAGTCATTCTCGCCGGTTATATGCGGCTGCTTGGTGCGTCTTTCGTTGAAAAATGGCAGGGCCGCATCATAAACATCCACCCGGCGCTGCTGCCATCCTTCAAGGGGCTGGATACGCACAAGCAGGCGCTGGAAGCGGGCGCGCGCATCCATGGCTGCACCGTTCACTTCGTCACGCCGCTGATGGATGACGGCCCGATCATCGCGCAAGCGGCGGTGCCCGTTCTGGTTGGCGACAGCGAAGCCGACCTGACCGCCCGCGTGCTGAAGGCCGAGCATCGGCTCTATCCGCTTGCGCTGAAACTGGTCGCCGAGGGCAAGGTGCGCATGGAAGACGGCCGCGCTGTCTTTTCCGGCTTTGCTGACGACGCCGACAATGCCTCACTGCTTCTCACCGCGCCCCGCCCGCTCGAAAGCGCGGTCGACCTTGAGCAGTTGGCGCGGATCACCCCGTAATCGGTCCCACCGCCTCACCTCTCCCCGGCAAAATCGCCTTACTCTGCCGTTCCTTGCTCATACTCAGCCGACATGGTCAGCCAGCGGTCCTCGTGGGCCTTGAGCTGCGCCGAAAGCTCGGAGCGCTCCTTGCCAAGCCTTGTCGCCTTGATTGGATCCTTCTCGTAGAGCGCCGGATCCGCCAGCTCGTCCTCGATGGTGTCGGCGCGCTTGCGCAATCGGTCCATCAGCGCCTCGGTGGCGCGGATTTCCTTGGCCAGCGGCTCGAAAGCGGCGCGCCGGGCGGCGGCCTCGCGGCGGCGGTCCGCCTTGGAGGCCTTGTCGGCCTCGCGACGCTCCCGCCGGTCGCCCGAAACCCCGGTAACCAGCGTCTTGTAGTCCTCTAGATCGCCATCATAAGGAGTGACCGCGCCGTCCTTGACCAGCCACAGCCGGTCGGCGGTGGCTTCGAGCAGATGGCGGTCGTGCGAGATCAAGATCACCGCGCCCGGACACTCGTTCAGCGCATGGATGAGCGATTCTCTGGAGTCGATATCGAGGTGGTTGGTAGGCTCGTCGAGGATGAACAGGTTCGGCCCGTCAAACGCCGCCAACCCCATCAAAAGCCGCGCCTTTTCGCCACCGGACAAATCCTTGGCCGGCGTGTTCATCTTCTCCGTCGCCAGGCCGAACTGCGCGACCTTGCCGCGCACTTTCGATTCCGGCGCTTCCGGCATCAGCCGGCGTACATGCTCGTAGGCATTTTCCTCCGGCCGCAGATCGTCCAGCTGGTGCTGCGCGAAGATCGCCACCTTCAGGCCGGGCGCAACCGTCATCGAGCCGGTTTCGGGCTTCAGCCGGCCCGACATCAGCTTGGCGAAGGTGGACTTGCCGTTGCCGTTGGCGCCAAGCAGCGCGATGCGGTCGTCGGCATCGATGCGCAGCGTCATCTTCTTCAGGATCGGCGCGCCGGCCTGATAGCCGACATCGACGCGCTCCAGCGCGACGATGGGCGAAGCAACCGTCTTGACCGGCTCGGGAAAGTGGAACGGCCGCACATTATCGTCGACCAGCGCCGAAATCGGCTTCATCTTTTCCAGCGCCTTGATGCGCGACTGTGCCTGCCTTGCCTTCGAGGCCTTGGCCCGGAACCGGTCGACGAAGGATTGCAGGTGCTTTCGCGCCGCCTCCTGCTTGACCCTTCCCTTTTCCTGCAATTCGCGCTGCTCGCTCAATTGCCGCTCGAACTGGTCATAGCCGCCACGCCAGAAGGTCAGCTTCTTCTGGTCGAGATGAACGATGGAATTGACGGCGCGGTTCAACAGGTCGCGGTCGTGCGAGATGAGCAGCACGGTATGGGGATATTTCGACACGTAGTTCTCAAGCCACAGCGTGCCTTCCAGATCGAGATAGTTGGTCGGCTCGTCCAGCAGCAGCAGATCAGGCTCCGAAAACAGCACAGCCGCCAGCGCCACGCGCATGCGCCAGCCGCCGGAGAAGGACGAGGCCGGACGCCGCTGCGCCGCATCGTCGAAGCCGAGGCCGGCCAGGATGGTGGCCGCGCGGGATTCGGCCGAATGCGCATCGATATCGGCAAGCCTGATGTGGATTTCCGCGATGCGGTTGGGGTCGGTCGCCGTCTTTTCTTCTTCCAGCAGCGCCGTGCGCTCGACGTCGGCCTTCAGCACGATCTCGATCAGCGGCTCTTCCGTGCCCGGCGCTTCCTGCGCCACCTGGCCGATCCGCGTCTGCTTGGGGATGCTGACAGAGCCTGTCTCGGACGACAGATCGCCGGTGATGGCCTTGAACAGCGTGGTCTTGCCGGTGCCGTTGCGGCCGACAAGCCCGGCCTTCGCCCCTGCCGGCAGCACCAGCGAGGCGTGGTCGAGAAGAAGGCGGCCGGCGATGCGGAGAGAAAGATCGTTGATCGTGAGCATGGCGGGGCTTTTGCACGGGACGCAGCCGAACCGCAAGGCCTACAGTGCCTGCATGAGTTGCAGAGGCCGGCTGAAAATAAAAACGACCCGCTCCAACGGGTCGCTTTCGATCGGTATGGTCCAGTGAAATGCCTCAGCTTCAGCGGCTAGCCGTCTGGATCAGCAGGCACAGTTCGCGCAGGCTGCGGTCCGGACTGCCCGAACCGCTCATCACATCGGCGCAGCGCTGTTTGTATCTCGCCAATTCGCGGCTCGACATATGGGCAACTGCACCCGGCAAGCCGGGATTGTTCGTGCCCGGCGTGCCGGGATTGGAAGCGCTGCCCCCATTGCCGGGATTGGAGGGGTTGCCAGGGTTGCCGGGATTGGTTGGGCCGCCCGGTTCGCCGCCACCCACACCGACGCCGACGCCCACGCCGTTTCCGCCACCGATAGAAGCCGTAGCCCCGGCATCTATACCCCTGCCGCCACCGACAGAAGCGCCGAGGCCCGCATTCACGCCATTACCGCCTCCGACCGAGGCGCCAAGGCCTGCATTGACACCGTTGCCGCCTCCCGCTGTAGCGCCGACGCCAGCATTGACGCCCTTGCCACCACCGACTGAAGCGCCAAGGCCTGCATTGACGCCGTTGCCGCCACCGGCCGAGGCGCCGACGCCGACGCCCAAACCCTTGCCACCGCCCAATGACGCGCCAACGCCAGCATTGACGCCATGGTCGCCGCCAAGCGAGGCTCCGACACCAACGCCAAGACCTTGCGCATTGGCCCCGGCACATAGACCGATCAACATCACTCCACCAGCCAAGCTTCTGGTAAGTCGTGCAACTGTATTAGTCATAACAAACTCCCTATAGTTGCCTTAGCTAATATAACACAGTCTTTATCAACTGCGTATTCAACTACGAATGGGAGGTGCATTCAGTTTCATGACTTAGAGCAAAAGCAAATAATATGGTTGTTGAAGCTTAACTTCAAAACGTAAAGTGAAAAACGAAATTTCTAAAAAATGAATCTTTCAGGTCGGCATCAAGCGTAGGTTCTGCCCTCTTCCGTGCGTTGGAAATAGCTGAGGTCCATTTGCACCGATGGCCGGCCGTTCATTGTCAGGATCATGTGCGCCTGGCCGCGATGATGGGTCTGGTGGTTGAAAAAATGGTCGAGGGCCGGCGAAAGCCGCTGCGAAATGGTGCGCATGTCGGTCGCGGTCATATAGGTGAAGCGGCCGGAAAGCGCCTGGTCGTCCAGCATCGACACCCAGTCGACGATCCGCTTGTCTTGCGCCTCGCGCGCCCCGCGCAGCGCCGGCAGGTCCTTGTGGATGATGGTGTCCAGCGTCGCCGGTGCGTCGCCTTCGCCGGTGAAGCGCTTCATCCATATCCGGTCCGCCACCAGAATATGGTTCAGCGTGCCCATCATCGACCCGAAGAACGCGCCGGTATCGCGGCTGAACTCCCCGTCGCCCAGATCGGCGGCCGCATCGTAGAGCCGCGCATTGGCCCATTGATTATAGGCCGCAAACATCATGAAATGCCGTCTCATCGATAACCTCGCCGCTTGCCGGTATCCCGGCGCCATCCCTAAGCTCTAAGCCGCCAAACGCCAATACCGCCTGTGTGCCGGCGACGCGCATGTTCCTGCGTCCCCCTTGGCAATGCCGTGACCTGCTTGTATAGAGCCGCCACTTCAATCCCATACGCACAAGGATATCCCATGGCGCTCGAACGCACCTTTTCGATGATCAAGCCGGACGCGACCCGGCGCAACCTCACCGGCGCCATCACCAAGATGCTGGAAGACGCCGGCCTGCGCGTCGTCGCTTCCCGCCGCGTCTGGATGAGCCTGCGCGAGGCGCAGGGCTTCTACGCCGTCCACAAGGATCGTCCCTTCTTCGCCGAATTGACGGAATTCATGTCGTCGGCCCCGACGATCGTGCAGGTTCTGGAAGGCGAAAACGCCATCGCCAAGAACCGCGAAGTGATGGGCGCCACCAATCCGGCCAACGCGGCAGAAGGCACCATCCGCAAGGTGCACGCGCTATCGATCGGCGAGAACTCGGTCCATGGTTCCGATGCCCCGGAAACCGCCGCCGAAGAGATCAAATACTGGTTCTCGGACACCGAAGTCGTCGGCTGATTCGAAATCTTGACTTTTTGAACGAGATATCTGTTCAAAACAAAAATGCCGGGGCAACACCCCGGCTTTTTCGTTTCGTGGGAGTGTTAGCGCGCCACCCTTTTGACCAGGACGGTCTGCGGCTTGTCGGATAGCGGATCGACCGGATGGCGCGTATCCGTGACGAACCAGAGCTTGCCGTCGACCGTGATGCGCGCTTGCAGGGCATAGCTCATATTCACCCGGATGACGGATGGGTCGAACCTGATCTCGAACTTTATCGGCACCTGCCCCGCCGGATTGATCTTCTGCTCGCTGAGGACGGCCGCGGGTGCGTCCGCCTTCGAAACATCGGCAAGCTGCACCCAAAGCACGGCATTGGGCGGCAACGCGATCCTCTCGCGGTAAAGCACCTCGCCGCGCATGACCTGTTC
>DASYCS010000021.1:0-16723 GCA_036500025.1 Mesorhizobium sp.
ATATGGCGCTTTGGGACATACGCGGCAAGGCTGTCGGCCTACCGCTCTATAAGTTGCTTGGAGGCGGCCAGAGGCCCATCAAGGCTTATGCGGGCGGCATTTCGCTTGGCTACCAGGAACCGGCCAGTCTGGCGCGCGAAGCCCATGACATGGTTTCGCGGGGCTATCGGGCGATCAAGCTGCGCATCGGCGATACGCCGCAACGCGACATTGCGCGCATATCCGAGGTACGCAAAAGCATCGGTGACGAAATCGACATTCTCACCGACGCCAACGCCAACGCCACCATGGAGCATGTGAGAGCCATCATGCCCAGCCTCGACGAAAACCGTGTCGGCTGGCTTGAGGAACCATTCGCCGCGCATGATTACAGGTCGTACCGCCAGGCGACGCGATTTGGCACGACGCCCTTGGCCGCCGGCGAAAATCATTACACGCGCTTCGAGTTTCACCGGCTGGTCGAGGACGGCGTGATCACCTATCTCCAGCCCGACCTGTCCAAGGCCGGCGGCATCACCGAGGCGCTGCGCATTGCGGCGATGGCTTCTGCTTGGAAACTGTCGATCAATCCCCATTGCTCGGCGACCGGGTTGAACATGGCGGCGACGCTCCATTTTCTCGCATCGATCGACAATCCAGGCTATTTCGAAGCCGAGGCGGCAAGCTTCAATCCCTTCCGCGACGATCTTTGCAGCATGAGCTACAAGGTGGGCGCCGATGGGTTCGTACACGTTCCCGAAGGCCCCGGCATCGGCATCGAAGTCGACGAGGCATTCATTGCCCGCCACCCGCTTATCGATGGTCCCGGCTATGTGAAGTAGCCTCGTATTTCCGGCAAAAAAGCCGCGCTCCCGCCGGGGAACGCGGCTTTTTCGTGGAGACGAAGCGTTACCTGCGCAGGCTTATTCGCCCTTCACGCCGCCCGCCGAAAGACCGGTTATCAAATTGCGCTGCACAAGCAGGTAGAAGACCACGACCGGGATCGTCACCAGCACCGCGCCGGCCAGCAGCATGCCCCAGGAATAGATGTTGTCCTGGCCTATCCAGGTGGCCAGGCCCAGCGACAGGACCTTGTTGGTCTCGGAGGATGTGAACACCAGAGCGAACAGGAACTCGTTCCAGGCGTGATTGAACGTGAACACCCCAACCGACACCAGCCCCGGCAAGGCCAATGGCAAGGTAACCCGGCGCATCGCCTGGAAACGCGTGCAGCCGTCTATCATCGCGCTTTCCTCCAGGCTTGCCGGGATCGCGTTGAAATAGGACCGCATGAACCACAACGTAAGCGGCAAGGTGAAGGCCGTGTTGGCGATGATGAGCGAAAGCAGCGTGTCCACCAGCCCGAGCTTGACGACATAGATGTAGAGCGGAATGACCAGCAGGACGTCTGGCAGCATGTAGCAGATCAGGGTCAGCAGCGAAAACGTGCCTAGCCCGAAGAAGCGAAACCGGCTGAGGCTATAGGCGCCAAGGCCGCCGATGACGAGGGAAAGCGCGGTAGCACCCCCCGCCACGATCAGGCTGTTCATGAAGTAGATCGGGAAATTCGTTTGAACGAACAGGTCGCGGTAATTGGTGAACGTCCACTGATGCGGAAGAAACGCCGGCGGGAACTGATAGAGCTCGCCCGAGGTCTTGAACGAGCAGATGACCATCCAGAACAGCGGAAAACCTACGACGCAGGTGACCGTGATGACCAGCAGGTAGATCATGAGCCGGGACGTGACGTGGTGGAGATCGGCCATATCCATATTGCGGCGGACAGGCGGGCGGGCGCGCCCGGCAGCGCCAAGGCTGATTTGTGAGGCGGTCATTGGCGTGCCTCCGCGCGCTTCATGAAGAAAAGATAGATCGCAAGCAGGATCGAGAGAATGAAGAAGGCGATGATGGCGACGGCGGCGGCGCGCCCCATGGTGAAATCCACAAAGGCCTCGTCATAGACGAAGACGGGAAGCGTCGTCGTCGAGTTGATTGGCCCGCCGCCGGTCATCAGGTAGATGATATCGAATTTGTGGAAGGTCCAGATCGTACGCAGGAGAGCCGTCAGCAGCAGCACCGGCAGGATGTGCGGCAAGGTAATTCGCCAGAACCGCTGAAGGGCGCTGGCCCCGTCGATCTGCGCCGCTTCATATTGCTCCTGCGGGATGGCTTGCAGGATGCCGAGAAGGGCAATCACGACGAAGGGGAAGAACTTCCACACGCCGACCAGAATGACCGAGAACATCGCCATCGAGGTGCTGTTCAGCCACTGAAGCGGATGATCGATTATTCCGGCGGCTATCAACAGGTAGTTCAATACGCCAACGATGTCGTTGAACATGTATTTCCAGGTAAGCACCGCAACGACCGTGGGGATGAGGTACGGGGTAAGGATGATCGCGCGGGCAAGACCGCGAAGGGCGAACTGCTGGTTCAAGAGCATGGCAATGCCAAGACCGAATACGATCTCCAGCGCAACGCTGCCGAACACCCAGATGAACGAATTGAAAAGGGCGGTGAAGAATGCCGGATCGCTCAAGATGCGCTCGAAATTGCGAAGGCCGACGAAGGGGCCGCTCAGTTCGCCGGCCCCGACATTTTGAAAGCTGATGATGAAAACGGTCACCGTCGGCACGGCAACAAGAAGGATCATGATCGCCACGCTCGGCGCTATCGCCAGATAAGCGAGCGTTCTATCTCCGGGAAGGACGGTGTTGTTCTCAGCCATTTGCTACTTTCCGTACGGCCGCGCGTTGTGTCACAGGCATTGCAACCCCTTCCGCATCGAAGTAGCGCAGATCCGTCTGGCGAAGGGCGAAGCTGACGGTCGAGCCTATTTCGGGCGACATGTTTACGGTGGCCGGGAGCCTCGAAACCACCTTTGTCGGCGGCAGGGGATTGCCGGCCATTCCATAAAGAATGCGGTCGCCGCCAAGATATTCGACGCGCTGGATGGTGAACTGGACGCGGAACAAATCTTCGCCGGCTTCGAAGCAGCTTTCCGGCAGGAAGATTTCCGGCCGGAAGCCGACCGTGCGCTTTTCTTCCTTGACGAGGTTCATGGGCGGCGAGCCGATAAAACTGGCCACGAAAATATCGGCGGGATCGAGATAGATTTCCTGCGGCGTGCCGACCTGCCGGATCACCCCGCCCTGCATCACGCAGATGCGGTCGCCAAGCCCCATCGCCTCCACCTGGTCGTGCGTCACATATATGGATGTTACGCCGATGCGCTCCTGGAACTGGCGCAATTCCTCGCGCGCCGAGTTGCGGAGCTTGGCATCGAGGTTTGAAAGCGGCTCGTCGAGCAGGAACACTTGGGGGTCGCGCACGAGGGACCTGGCCAGCGCCGTTCGCTGGCGTTCGCCGCCCGACATCTGGCGGGGCTTGCGGGCAAGCAGATTTTCGATGCCGACCAGTGAAGCCGCCCACTTTACTTTTTCGTCGATATTTCCGTCGAAACGGCGCACCCGCAGCGGAAACGCGATGTTTTCGTAGATCGTCAGGTGCGGATAGAGCGCATAATTCTGGAATACCATCGCAATATTGCGATCTTTCGGATGCAGCCTCGTGGCGGTTTTATCGCCAATCACGATATCGCCCGACGTGGGCAGTTCAAGGCCGGCAATCATGCGCAGCAGCGTGGTCTTGCCGCAACCCGACGGCCCCAGCAGCACCAGAATCTTGCCGTCCTCCGCCGTCAGATTGACCTCGTTGACGGCACGATATTCACCGAAGGATTTGCTGACGCGCCTGATTTCAACTTTGGCCATGAATTATATCCTGCTTCCGATATTGTTGGGTTTGGCCCCTGCCGGATTTCCGACCTTCGCGACGAGATGTTCCAGCCGCCCGATTGATGGCGCGGTCGCCACCGGCGGGCAACTCTGCCTGCCGGTACTCTTTCGACGGCCATCAACCGTGCGTTGCAGCCGACATCGAGGCAGGCGGACACTTTCGGCCCTCGTCGCCGGGGCAGTCAAGCAAGAGAGATCGGCTGTCCCGCGCTGCCCAGACACCTCTATCCGGGCAGCGCGGGACATATTCGTCACTTGCTTTTCGCATCCTCGACGAGCTGCTTCATCTGCTCGGCGCCCCAGGCGGCGGCGGCGGCCGGGTCCTCGCCCTGAAGAACCACGCGCTGTACGACCACGGCGGGAATGTCGCGGGCGACGATGGGGCCGATATAGGGGTTGCGGATGCCGGACATCGTCACCTTGCCACCTTCAAAGGTCGCGCCGGCCTCCGTATCGAAATCGAGCGAATTCGGCATCGAAAATGCCTGCTCGCCGAACTCGGTACGGTTGTTCAGCATTGCCGAGCCTTCCTTGATGAGGTCCGGCTGCACGCTCTTCAACGGCGCGATCAAGTGGGGGAACGCGGTCAGTGAAAAGTCCTTCAGCCGGCTGCCCGTGATGATGTATTTGAGGAACTTGCGCGCCGCTTCGGGGCTCTTGGCGCCGGCGGCGGGCGTTGTCAGGGCGAAGCTGTCGGGGCTGACATATTCGACCGCCAATCCCGCAGGTCCGGCCGGCATCGGCGCCGGCTTGGTGTTGGCAAACAGATCGGGCGTATTGGCCGCCGCGTTGGCCGGCAGGCGGGATGCGTAAATGTCGAGCGCAACCGTGCCGGTCATGTAGGCGTTGATCATGTCATTATAGGAATAGGACGCGATGCCAGGCGGCGAATAAGGCACCATGTCCTTGAGGAATTGCAGCGCCTTGATCGTTCCGGGATTGTCGAAAGTGACGTTGAGGTCCTTATCGAAATAGGTTCCGCCAGCCGACCACATGAGAGCGCTCAGGAAAATGCTGGTCATCCGGTTCTTGCCGGCTGGAAAGATGAAGCCGTACTTTCCGTCGCCCGTGAGCTTGGCGGCGGCGCTTTTGAGGTCATCCCAATTTTTCGGGACCTCGATATTCTTGGCTTTCAACAGGTCGTCCCGATAGAACAGGACGCTGAAATTGCCGAGCGTATAGGGAACGCTGAACGCCTTGCCGTCGATCGTGGCGACGGACCCTTTGACGAAATCGTCGCGACCGATATCGTCTATGAAGCTGTCGAGGTTCTCGATGTATCCCTTCTTGGCGAAATCCGGGATTTCCTCCGGCAATATCTTGAAGATTTCGGGCATGGTCTTCGCCGACAGCGCCGCCACGACCTTCTGCAAGCGCGCGTCGGTCCCGACCGCTTCCATCTGTATTTCGATATCTGGATTCTCGGCTTCGAACGCGGCTATCGCCTTGTTATAGAATTCGATGCTGGGGGGATCCGTTTCATTGTGCAGAAACCGGACCACGTCTTTGGCCATCGCCGGCGCCGCACTCAGCATCGCGCCGACCGAAATGGCCATGGCCAGGCTCCTGATACGAACCCGCATTCTAAAATTACTCACGACAATCCTCCCGTTCATTGATAGCGGCGTTGTTGGCGCTTGTTCATCCTCCGCGACCGCTGGGTCGGAAGAGACCCGTTTCATTCCATCACAACGGCCGATATCCAACATTTTGCTTGTAACATAATTCATCGAAGTGTAAACATAAATTCACAAGATGGTTTCAAATCCTAACATTCATGAACTTTCGTACGAAATTCTGCGTGCGGCTCGGTTTGCCGGCGCGTGGGTTTTCTGAACCGAAAGCAAGACCATGGCTGAGCGACCAGCAGCCAACGGGAAGCGCCAGAGAGAACCGAATGCATGTGATGATTATTGGCGCGGCCGGAATGATCGGCCGCAAGCTCGCTGCCCGGCTGGCCAAAAGCGCTGCAATCGGTAGTTCGACCGTCGATCAGATGACGCTCGTCGATGTCATCCCCTCGCCTGCTCCTTCGGCCGAATTCGGCGCCGACATCCGCGTCGCCGATCTGTCGATGCCGGGCGAGGCCGAGCGGCTCATCGCTTCCAGGCCGGACACGATTTTTCACCTGGCGGCCATTGTTTCAGGGGAGGCCGAGGCGGATTTCGAGAAAGGCTACCGCGTCAATCTCGATGGAACGCGACTTTTGTTCGAGGCAATCCGGAAAATCGGCAGGGGCCAGGCCTACCGTCCACGCGTTGTGTTTTCATCGTCCATCGCGGCGTTCGGAGGGTCGTTCCCCGACGAGATAGAGGACGACTTCATCACCACGCCCGCCACAAGCTACGGTACGCAAAAGGTGATCGGCGAATTGCTGCTGGCCGACTATAGCCGGCGCAACCTTCTGGACGGCATCGGGATTCGCCTGCCGACGATCTGCATACGGCCCGGAAAACCCAACAAGGCCGCTTCAAGTTTCTTTTCCGGCATTCTTCGTGAACCGCTGATCGGGGAGGAAGCCGTGCTGCCGGTTTCGGAGGAATTGCGCCATTGGTTCGCCAGCCCCCGTGCCGCCATTGCCTTCCTTGAACACGCCGCCACGATCGACTTGTCGGCGCTTGGGGTACGCCGCAGCCTGACCATGCCTGGATTGTCGGTGTCGGTGGGTGAGCAGATCGAAGCCTTGCGACAATTCGCGGGCGATAAGGCCGTCCGGCTGATCCGGCGCGAACCGGATGAGGCCATAGCGCGCATCGTTGCGGGATGGCCAAGCAAATTCAATGCACGGCGCGCCGAAGACCTTGGCTTTCGGGCGGATGCCTCCTTTGCCGATATCGTTCGCGCACATATCGAAGACGAACTCGGCGGCCGGGTGTGAGGACCAGATGCTGCTTGGATGCATAGCCGACGATTTCACCGGCGCCAGCGACCTTGCCAACTCGCTGGCCAAGGAAGGAATGCGCACCGTTCAGTTCGTCGGCACGCCGCGCGGACCGGTGGACGCGCCATGTGACGCCGGCGTCATCGCCCTCAAGACCCGCTCGATAGAGCCGGCCGAGGCGGTGCGCCAATCGATGGCCGCGCTCGACTGGCTTCGCCGGCAGGGATGCCGCCAGTTCCTGTTCAAATACTGCTCCACTTTCGATTCGACCCCGCAAGGCAATATCGGTCCCGTCGCCGAGGCGCTTATGGATGCGTTGAACGCGCCGGCCGCCGTCGTTTGCCCGGCTTTCCCCGCAACGGGCCGAACGCTGTTCATGGGGCATTTGTTCGTCAAGGATCGCCTGCTCAACGAGTCGGGCATGCAGGACCATCCCCTGACGCCGATGACGGATGCCGATATCCCGCGCTGGCTGCGCCGCCAGACAAAGGGCAATGTCGGGCTGGTGCCTTACCAGACCGTTATGCAGGGACCAGTTGCTATCCGCGACGCCATCGCCAAAGAAGCTGCCGCAGGCCGGCGCCTCGTCGTGGTCGACGCGATATCGGAAAAGGACCTGCGGGTGATCGGCGCCGCGATCCGCGATCATCCGCTTGTCACCGGAGGCTCCGGCATCGCGCTTGGCCTTCCACAGAACTTTCGGGAGCAAGCGCTTCTTTCCTCCGCGAAGGAAAGCTTTTCCCCGGCACCGGGACCGGGCGTCATCCTCTCCGGCTCGTGCTCATCGGCGACACGGGCGCAGGTCGCCTCGCACCTTCGGTCGCATCCCGGCTTCAAGGTAGACGCAGACAGTCTTATCACCGGCCGGGTGAGCGTTGCCGACGCGCTGACCTTCATCAAGGAACGGCTGAACGACATGCCGATGATCTATTCGACGGCAGACCCCGACACCATCGCCGCTACGCAGTCCCTTCATGGGCGCGAGGTCGCCTCGCGGGCCGTGGAGGAATTTTTTGCCGAAATGGCAAGGCAGATGGTTGCCGTCGGCGTCACCCGCATCGTTGTCGGCGGGGGCGAAACCGCCGGCTCGGTTGTGACCGCCCTGGGCATATCGCACTTCAATATCGGAGAAGAGATCGACCCCGGCGTGCCGGCGCTTGAGGCCAAGGGGGTAGCGCCGCTACGCCTTGCTCTCAAGAGCGGGAATTTCGGCGGTACTGATTTTTACGCCC
Source organism: Mesorhizobium sp. (assembly GCA_036500025.1). GTDB lineage: Bacteria > Pseudomonadota > Alphaproteobacteria > Rhizobiales > Rhizobiaceae > Mesorhizobium. The sequence goes on from DASYCS010000021.1 coordinate 7,890, forward strand.
GAGCGTTACGCGCACTGGAGACGGCATGAACCAGGAAACCGAACTCAGGGCTTCCATCGTCAAGTGGGGGCGTTCGATCTTCGAGCGAGGCTTGACGTCGGGTTCGTCGGGCAACATCTCGGTCAGGCTCGACGACAGGTTCCTGATGACCCCCACGAATTCGTGCCTCGGCTTCCTGGAGGCCGACAAGATGTCGCTGCTTGATTCCAACGGAACCCTGCTGTCGGGCGACAAACCGACGAAAGAACTGCCCTTGCATTTCGCGTTCTATCGAAGCCGCCCTGCCGCGAAGGCTGTCGTGCATCTGCATTCCACCTATGCGACGGCCCTTTCGTGCCTGGAAGACGTGGACTGCAACGATGCGATCCCGGCAATCACGCCCTATGTGGTGATGCGCGTCGGCAACGTACCGGTCTTGCCCTACACGAAGCCGGGAGCGAAGGATGCCGAACCGATGATCTTTGCCAAGGCGGCCGATCACGCCGCTATCCTTCTGGGCAATCACGGTCCGGTTGTGGCGGGACGATCACTTGAGGATGCCGTCTTCATCATGGAAGAGTTGGAGGAGGCCGCGAAACTCATCATGATCACGCGCGGCATGAATGTCCGCCTGCTCAATCAAACCCATGTCAACGAGCTCAATCGGGCCTACCCGTTGAAATAGCGAAAGCAGGCCCGGCGCCGGCGACAGGCCGGCTTGCGAAGCTTGTCCTCCGCGAGCCACGCGCTTCGAATTCGCCGGCCTCGTGCCGTTCATGAAGCTGGCCCGACGCGGCGTCGGCCGTGCCGGTTGACCTTTCGGTCGCGTTACCAGCCGTTATGAAAACGATACCTGCCGCTAAATTGAATAGGCGAACCGATCCTGCAAAAGTGACCACCTCGCCTGACCAATTCCGTCGTGCCACCTGTGCTTGGCATCCGGCTTGGTGGGCGACGCCCGACACACACCTCGAAAGGAGGAGAAGATGTCCACTACAGGATCAACGGCTGTCAGCGACGGCGACCGTATCGCCCCGGCCGACATCGCCGCCGCACTGACGCGAGCACCCTTTGTCTACGCCGACGGCGCGACGCAGGTGTTCACTCCCGACGGGCACACCGTCTACACCGAGCACGGCAGGCCGTCGTCCGGGGGATGGAAAGTAGACGATGAGGGGCGCTTCGAGTCGTTCTGGCCGCCATCGGAATACACGATCTACCAGCTTTCCTGGATCGCCGGTACTGACGGCAAGGCCGTCGGGATCCGGTTCACCGATCCAAATCGAGGGGCAAAATTCGACGGGCGATACGCATAGGGCGCTCGCCTAGCCTGGTTTCGCATTGGCTGCCCAAGACGGTCATCGCTTTGCCATGACCAACCCCCGCGGCTCAAAACAGCCGCGGGTCGAGCGAAAAATTCTCCCGCGCAACGATGCGGATATCCGCTACGGCCGGGTGATTATGGTTGATCAGCACGTTCAGGTCCGGCGAGCCGGCGACAGGCACGATGGCTGAAGGCACGCGCAGCAACGTTGTCGCGCCTGCCTCATGCCAGGCGTCGCCCCGCTGCTGGCTCCAGGCCTCATGTCTTCGCCAGTCAGGCTCCAGCGCATCGAGCGCCACTTCCTCGACGCCGATGGCATCCGGCGCCTCATAGGTCACCATCACCAATGGCGGCATAAGGGCCGGGTCTTCGATGTGGACAAGCTTTTCCAGCACGCACAAGGCTGGCGAGGTCGCGCAATAGGTGACCGCGTGACCGATCGTGTTCCAGCGGCCGTCGAAATGCAGGCCGTAGCCGCCGTCGAAGGCCCCCGCATGCTCCCTGCCCGACAACCGCCAAAGCAGCATCAGGCAGCCGCACCCCAGGCGATCTTGCCAAGAATCGTTTCGATGACGCGCGCGCCGGCCTCGGTCTGCGCCACCACCAGCGGCGTCTCGCCGCCAAGCTCGGTAAGCGGGCGCCGAAGCCAGCGATTGGCCTTGTCGCGCTCGCCGAACGTGGTCTCGGCAAGCGATTGCACCCGCAGGAGCCGTACGGCGCGGTCCGACTCGTCGACGGTCAACGGCTGCTGCTTGTCCGCGCGATGGCGGCGCGTGCGCTGCGGAATAACGAAGCGCTCGATCTCCTGCTCGCTCATGCCCGCCATACTCAAGCCACGCAGCGCCGACAACGGCAGCCGATTGCGCACCGCAAGCGCCAGATCGGCCTGCGACCGCACGATCGCGCCCAGCACCCTTTGGCCGCCGAGCTTGCGGGCGACTTCCTCTACGAGCGCAATCGACATGCCTGTCTCCTGATATGAATGGCAACTTGCCATCTATATATACGGCACATTGCCGACTTACAAGGCTACCAGGCCCAGCGGTGCCAAGCCGGGTGGTGCTAAGCAAGGTGGTGCCAGTCCAGACCGCCTATGTGGAATGTCTTCATTTCAAAATATTCCTCAATGTCGGCCTGCGCTTCTTCATTGCGGCCCCTAGCCCGAGGCAGATTCGGACCCTTCGACGGCATTGGCCGTCAGGGTTCGATACTGCATTTCCCACTCAAATCTTTGCAAACCAGGCTTGATAGCTGCCGAGGCTGATTTTCGTTCCAACCTGTTGGCCGCCAAATCCGTGTCCGGTCAGGGGCTGAAACGGGCCGGTGGCGTTGAGGTCCACGGTGGCAGCCGAGACGCCGAGGTTGAAAGCGCATAGCATCTGGTCGTTGCCCGTTCGGCGCGTGAACAGGACGGTTCCCTCCGGTGAATCCATAAATTCGATATCGCCCTTCACCAGCACAGGATGTGAGCGGCGGAAGGTGAGGAAACGCCGGTAGTGCTCAAGCAGCGAGGTGTGGTCGCCCTGCTGCGCGCCAACTGCCTTCGCCAGATGTTCGGCCGGCACCGGCAGCCATGGCCTGGCGTCTGAAAAGCCGCCATTTGTTGCCGCCACATCCCACACCATCGGCGTGCGGCAGCCGTCGCGGCCCTTGAATTCCGGCCAGAAACGGATGCCGTACGGGTCGCGCAAATCCTCATAGGCAAGATCGGCCTCGCCAAGCCCAAGTTCCTCGCCCTGATAGAGGCAGACCGAGCCGCGCAGCGACAAAAGCAGCGCCGAGATCACCTTCAGATAGGCGTTCATGTCCGCTTCGCCCGCCGCCCAGCGCGAGGCGTGGCGCATCACATCGTGGTTGGAGAAGGCCCAGCATGCCCAGCCGTCGCTGGCGACGCGAGTGAAGCTTTCGAGCACCTCACGCACCTTGACGGAATTTATCTTTTCGGGCGCCAGGAAGTCGAAAGCGTAGCACATATGGACGCGCTTGCCGCCGGCGGTATAGGCCGCGACCACCTCCAGCCCGCGCTGCGAATCGCCGACCTCGCCGACCGCCGCCGCTGCCGGATATTCATCCAGAAGCGCGCGGAAGCGTTCGAGGAAGGCGAGGTTTTCAGGCCGGCTCTTGTCATAGAGATGGTCCTGGTAATTGTACGGATTGACCGAAGGCGCGGTCTGGTCGTTGCGTTCGGAAACCGGCAGCGCCGGATTGTCTTCAAGACCCTGCGAATGGAAATAGAAGTTGATGGTGTCGAGGCGAAAGCCGTCGACCCCGCGCTCCAGCCAGAACCGGGTGACGTCCAGCAGCGCGTCCTGCACGGCACGGTTATGGAAATTCAGGTCCGGCTGCTCGGCCAAGAAATTGTGCAGGTAATATTGCTCGCGCCGCGTGTCCCACTGCCACGCCGAGCCGCCGAAGATCGACAGCCAGTTGTTGGGCGGCGTGCCGTCCGGCCTGGCGTCGGCCCACACATACCAATCGGCCTTGGAATTGCTACGGCTGGAGCGACTTTCCCGGAACCAGGGATGCGCATCGGCGGTGTGCGACAAAACCTCGTCGATCATGACCTTGAGACCGAGGCGGTGCGCCTGCGCGATCAACTCATCGAAATCGGCAAGCGTCCCGAACATCGGATCGACATCGCAATAATCGGAAACGTCATAGCCGAAATCCTTCATCGGCGACTTGAAGAACGGCGATATCCAAATGGCATCGACGCCCAGCGCCGAAATATAGGGCAGACGCCGGATGATGCCTTGCAGGTCGCCGATGCCGTCGCCGTCGCTGTCCTGATAGCTGCGCGGATAGATCTGGTAGATCACCGCGCCACGCCACCAGTCGCGGTCCACGGTTCGGGACAAGGCGTTTCCAGAGTTTTCAGTCGTCATGCTTTTGTTCGGCTTTCTGTAGCGATGCCACCGCGCGCCCTGACCGAAACCGCCGCGCCGTGAAAATCGTTCCGCCCGGCGGGATATTTGGCCAAGGATATTTGCCCTTCGGCTCATCCGCCAACGCGGCGAAAATGCCAAAAACAGGAACGATCCTCCGGCTGAAGCATTTCCCGACTGCACCACCGCTTGATTGAGGGAACGCAGATCAATGAAGATTGCCCATGTCGCGCCGCTCTACGAGTCGGTTCCGCCCAAGCTTTATGGCGGCACCGAGCGTGTCGTCTCCTATCTGACGGAAGGGCTGGTCAAGCTTGGCCACGACGTGACGCTGTTTGCCAGCGGCGATACCAGAACCTCCGCCAGGCTGGTGGCCTGCCGCGAGCGCGCGCTGCGGCTCGATCCGCGGCCGCTTAAATCGGAAATAGCGGCGCATCTCGCCATGCTGGACGAGGTGCGAAGCCGGGCTGCGGATTTCGACGTCATCCACTTTCACCTCAGCCACTTCCTGCATTTCTCCTTTTTCGAAGACATGGCCCAGCGCACCGTGACGACCCCGCATGGAAGGCTCGACTATGTCGATCTGGCGCCCGCCTATGCGCGCTTTCCCCGCTTTCCGATGATTTCCATTTCCAGAAACCAGCGGCGCGGACTGCCCGACGCCAACTGGCTGGCGACCATCCATCACGGCTTGCCCGTCGACCTGTACCAGCCGAATTTCCAGCCGGATGCGCAAGATCCCTATCTGGTCTTTCTCGGCCGCTTTTCGCGCGACAAGCGGCCCGACCGCGCCGTCGAGATCGCCAGGCGTTCCGGCTTGAAGATCAAGCTTGCCGCGAAGATCGGCGATGACGACCGCGCCTATTTCCGCGAAGTGGTGGAGCCGTTGATCGACGGCGACCGCGTCGAATATGTCGGCGAGATCGAGGAGCACCAGAAGGCGGAGTTTCTCGGCCGCGCGGCGGGCCTTTTGTTCCCCATCGACTGGCCCGAACCGTTCGGCCTCGCCGTCATCGAGGCCATGGCCTGCGGCACGCCGGTCATCGTCTGGAACCGTGGCGCGATGCCGGAGATCGTCGAGCATGGGAAGACCGGCTTCGTCGTGGACACGGTAGATGACGCCGTTGACATGGTGCCGGCCCTCATTTCCCTCGACAGGCGCGAGGTGCGAGCCGCGTTCGAAGCGAGGTTTTCCGCCGCCAGGATGGCGCGCGACTATGTGGCCGCCTATGCCCGGCTGCTCGGCATGCAGCCGGAGGCGAAAGCGTCGTGACCGAGCGCGTCACGAGCCTTCCGCTGGACGAGCGCACGCTCGACCCGGCCATAGCGCTGGCCGCGCTCGACGAAACCGCGCCGCGCGAACCGCACCGGCTGTTTGCGCTTAAGCATGGCGACTGCTTTGCCGTCGCCGATGCCTATGGCGACATCAGGGGCATTGGCGACGGCTTCTTCCGCGACGACACGCGCATGCTTTCCGAATTCCGGCTGACCATCGGCGGACGCTCCACCTCGCTGCTCGGCGCTTCGCTGAGCCAGGACAATGTGCTGTTCACGTCCAATCTGACCAATTTGCCGATCCACAGCGCCGTTGGCCGCGACATACCGCAGGGCGGCATCCACATCGAGCGGGTGCGCCTCATCTGGGAAGACCGGCTGTTCGAGCGCATCACGCTTTCCAACTACAGCCGCGAACATTCCACCTTCCTGCTGTCGCTGCATTTCGGCGCCGATTTCCGCGACATGTTCGAAGTCCGGGGATCGACGCGGCCGAAGCGCGGCACCTCCCATGCCGCCGAGACCGACGAAAGCTCGGTCGTGCTTCGCTATGAGGGGCTGGACAAGCTCGTGCGCACCTCGGTGATCTCGTTTTCGCAGACGCCGGATCATCTCGTCGCCGACCGCGCCGATTTCTTCATCGCCGTCACCAAGCGCAGCCACAAGACGTTTTATGTCGAGGTCGGCGCGGAACTGGCGCAGACGCCCGACCGCGAGCGCTTCCGGGCCGCCGCCGCCCGCGCCCGATTCGCGATGCGCGCCAAGCGCCGCCATGGCGCCACCGTGCACAGTTCCGGCCGCGTCTTCAACGACTGGGTGGCGCGGGCGCGTGCCGATGTGGCGCTGCTGACCACCGAGCTTGCGACCGGGCCTTACCCCTATGCCGGCATCCCCTGGTTTTCGACCGCCTTCGGCCGCGACGGCGTCATCTCCGCCTTGCAAATGCTGTGGCTCAATCCCGGCCTGGCGCGCGGCGTACTGGCTTTCCTGGCGCAGCATCAGGCAACCGAAACCTCGCTGTTCAGCGATTCCGAGCCTGGCAAGATCATGCACGAAACCCGCAAGGGCGAGATGGTGGCGCTGAGCGAGCTGCCCTTCGGCCGCTATTATGGCGGCGTCGACACCACGCCGCTTTATATCCACCTGGCCTGCGCCTATGCCGACCGCACCGGCGACATGGCGTTCATCGACAGCCTGTGGCCGTCGCTTTGCGCCGCCGCCGAATGGACGGAGAAAGCCAGCCGGCGCACCGGCTTCCTCACCTACCAGCGCGCCGCCGAATCCGGCCTCGCCAACCAGGGCTGGAAGGACAGTTTCGATTCGGTGTTCCATGCCGATGGCCGCATCCCCAAAGGCCCGATCGCGCTGGTCGAGGTGCAGGGCTATGTCTTTTCCGCCTTCAAGGGGCTGGGCCACCTTGCGCGGCGGCGCGGCGACGACACCGCCGCCGACCACTGGGAAAAGCGCGCCGAGGAAATGCGCGAGGCGGTCGAGCGGACATTCTGGATCGAGGAACTCGGCACCTATGCGCTGGCGCTCGACGGCAATGGCGAACCGTGCGAGGTGCGCACCTCCAATGCCGGACACCTGCTCTATATGGGCCTGCCGTCGCCGCAACGCGCGCAGAAGGTGGCGGACCAGCTTATGTCTGCCTCGTTCCATACCGGCTGGGGGCTGCGCACGCTGGCCGACGACGCCATCTTCTTCAACCCGATGTCCTATCACAACGGCTCGATCTGGCCGCACGATACTGCCCTTTGCACCGCCGGCCTCGCGCGCTACGGCGTGCGCGACCATGTCGTGCGGCTGATGAGCGGCACCTTCGAGGCGGCGGTGCATTTCAATATGCGGCTGCCGGAACTGTTTTGCGGCTTCACCCGCGCGCCGGGCGAAGCGCCCATCGCCTATCCGGTCGCCTGCCTGCCGCAGGCATGGTCGGCGGGCGCCGCCTTCATGCTCATGCAGTCCTGCCTCGGCCTTGAGATAGACGGCTGGCGCGGCGAAATCCACGTTACCCGGCCACGGTTGCCGATCGGCATCGACAGCCTGACCGTGCGCCATCTCCAGGTCGGCAGCGCCGCCGTGGACCTGACCTTCCAGCGCGTCGGCGACCGCGTTGGCGCTTTCCTGGCCGACCGCCATGAGGGGCTGGCGCCGCTGATCGTCAAGACGTGAAAAATCAGGAACCCTTCCGCCGAACCGCGCGTTAGTTGGGTGGCGTCGCCGGCGTGGCCGGCAGCGCATCCCTTTATCGGCATGGAGCAGGACCGGACCCCGGCCCGAGGACATTTGGAATTGCCATGACAGCTAACGGCTCGTTCGCCTTCTCTTCATTCCCGGTCATCTGGGCGCTGGTTGCGGCAAGCTTCGCATTGTCGCTTCTTGCGGTGATCTTTTCGATGCGCAAGGCGCGCCATGGCCGGGCAAGCCCTGCCGCCGCCAGCCTGGATGCGGCTGGCGAGCCGATAAGGGCGGTGATGCGCGAATCCCACAAGAACGGCCACTCCGCCGATGCGGCGCTGGTAAACTGGGCGCCCGATACGCTGCGCAAGATCCTGGCCGACGAATTGCCCGGCGCGCAGGTCATCGTGGTTTCCAACCGCGAGCCTTATATCCACAACCGATCCGAGGACGGCGTGGAACTGGTGGTGCCGGCCAGCGGCCTCGTCTCGGCGCTGGAGCCTATCACCCGCTCCTGCGCGGGAACCTGGATCGCCTATGGCGGCGGCACGGCGGACCGCCTGACGGTCGATGAAAACGACCGCATCATGGTGCCGCCCAACAATCCGTCCTATACGCTGCGCCGCGTCTGGCTGACCAAGGAAGAGCACCAGGGCTATTATCTCGGCTTTGCCAATGAGGGCTTGTGGCCGCTTTGCCATATCGCCTTCACGCGGCCGATCTTCCGCGCTTCCGACTGGGAAACCTACGAGGCCGTAAACCGCAAGTTCGCCGACACGGTGGTAGCCGAAGCGCGCAACGAACGGCCGATCGTGCTGGTGCAGGACTATCACTTCGCGCTGCTGCCGCGCATGATCCGCGAACGCCTGCCGGAGGCCATCGTCATCACCTTCTGGCATATTCCGTGGCCGAATTCGGAGGTGTTCAGCATCTGCCCATGGCGCGAGAAAATCCTCGACGGCCTGCTTGGCAGTTCCATCATCGGCTTCCACACGCAGTTCCACTGCAACAACTTCATCGAAAGCGTCGACCGCTTCCTCGAAAGCCGCATCGAGCGCGAGGATTCAGCCATTTCCTATGGCGGCGAGACCAGCCTGGTTCATGCCTATCCGATTTCCATCGAGTGGCCGCCGGACCTTCTCGCAACCCTGCCCGCGGTCGCGCAATGCCGCGAGCAGGTGCGCCGCAAA
>DASYCS010000022.1:0-7509 GCA_036500025.1 Mesorhizobium sp.
CGGGCGGTGGCGATGCGCCCATATGTCGACCGCATCCTGTGCATTTTGCCGTTCGAGCAAGGCGAGCTTGCCCGGTTGGGCGGCCCGCCGGGCATCTATGTCGGCCACCGGCTGAGCCATGATGCCGGCGTGCTCGCCGCCGCCAAGGCGCAGGCGGCTCCGCATGATTTTTCCACTGAGCGTGAAAAGACGCTGCTTATCCTGCCCGGATCGCGAAGCGGCGAGGTAAACAGGCTGATTGGCCCGTTCGGCGAGACGGTAGCGGCGCTGCGCGCGCGCGGCCACCATTTGCGGCTATTATTGCCAACCGTCCCGCATGTCGCTGAACTGGTGCGCTCCTCCGTCTCCGGCTGGGAGCAGCAGCCTGAGATAATTGTCGACCAGGAGCGGAAATGGCAGGCGTTCGGGCAAGCCGATGCTGCGTTGATCGCCTCCGGCACCGTCTCGCTTGAACTGGCGCTGTCGCGGGTTCCGATGATTTCCTGCTACAAGCTCGACCCGCTGGCGCGCCAGCTTGCGCGAAGGGTGATGATAAGCTGGTCGGCGTCGCTGCCAAATCTCATTGCCGACCAGCCGCTGGTGCCGGAGTACTACGACGATTTCGTCCGTCCGCAGATATTGGCGCGCGAACTTGAGGCGCTGTTTGCCGACAGCGGCATGCGAAGCTGGCAGAAGGAAGGCTTTGCCGAAGTGGCGCGCCGCATGGCGACGGCGCAGCCCGCTGGCGAACTGGCTGCCGAGGCCGTACTTCAACTTGTCCGGAAATAAAAAGGCGCCCCGAAAGGAGCGCCTTTTCAAGATGGTGCCGCGCAATCAGCGCTTGGCGATCGGCACGTAGTCGCGCTTCGGCGAGCCGGTATAAAGCTGGCGTGGACGGCCGATCTTCTGAAGCGGGTCCTCGATCATTTCCTTCCACTGAGAGATCCAGCCGACGGTGCGCGCGACCGCGAACAGGACCGTGAACATGGTGGTGGGGAAGCCGAGCGCCTTGAGCGTGATGCCGGAATAGAAATCGACATTCGGATAAAGCTTCTTCTCGATGAAGTACTCGTCCGTCAGCGCGATCTTTTCCAGCTCCATGGCGATGTCGAGCAGCGGATCGTCCTTGATGCCGAGTTCGCCAAGCACCTCATGTGCGGTCTTCTGCATGATCTTGGCGCGCGGATCGTAGTTCTTGTAGACGCGGTGTCCAAAACCCATCAGGCGGAACGGGTCGTTCTTGTCCTTGGCGCGGGTGATGAATTCCGGGATATGGTCGACATGGCCGATCTGGCCCAGCATGTTCAGCGCCGCCTCGTTGGCGCCACCATGCGCCGGCCCCCACAGGCAGGCGATGCCGGCCGCAATGCAGGCGAACGGATTGGCGCCGGACGAACCGGCAAGCCGGACCGTGGAGGTGGAGGCGTTCTGCTCGTGATCGGCATGCAGGATGAAGATGCGCTCCATGGCGCGCGCCAGCACCGGATTGACCTTGTACTCCTCGCAAGGCACCGCAAAGCACATATGCAGGAAGTTCGCCGCGAAACCGAGATCGTTCTTCGGATAAACGAAGGGCTGGCCGATGTGATACTTGAACGCCATCGCGGCTATCGTCGGCATCTTGGCGATGAGGCGCATCGAGGCGATCATGCGCTGGTACGGGTCGGAAATGTCCGTGGAGTCGTGGTAGAAGGCCGACAGCGCACCAACCACGCCGCACATCACGGCCATCGGGTGCGCGTCGCGGCGGAACCCGGTGAAGAACTTCGACATCTGCTCATGCACCATGGTGTGGCGCGTGATGCGATAGTCGAAATCGTCTTTTTGCGCCTTGGTCGGCAGTTCGCCGTAAAGCAGCAGATAGCAGACCTCAAGGAAGTCGCCATGTTCGGCAAGCTGGTCGATCGGATAGCCGCGATGCATGAGGATGCCGGCGTCACCATCGATGTAGGTGATCGCCGATTCGCAGGCTGCGGTGGAAGTAAAGCCCGGATCATAAGTGAAGGCGCCGGTCGAGCTATACAGCGAGGCGATATCGATGACGTCCGGCCCCACCGAGCCACTTCGCACCTTGAACTCGTGTGACTTGCCTTCAAGTTCAAGTTTTGCAGTTTTCTCGGTCATCGTAAATTCCTTCAGCTCTTATATGCAGGCTTCTCGATTATGGCTTCTGATTGCAACAGGCGAACGTCAAAGCCATGTTCGCCGCGCTTGGTTCCGGTTCGCCCCGAATATGAGGGTGCGCAATGTTGCACCGCAATAGGGCTGTTTCAATCCATAATTAGGGCAGCATGCCTGCCCTAATCGATTTGATCTCCAATACGTGAAAGGCTTTCGTCACGCCCGAGCACGGCAAGCACGTCAAACACGCCCGGCGACGTGCTTTTTCCGGTGAGCGCGGCGCGCAAGGGCTGCGCCACCGCGCCAAGCTTGTGTCCCGCAGTCGTGGCGAATTCGCGAATCGCCGCCTCCGCGTTCGCCGCGTTCCATTCGCCACTAAAGTCGCCCAGCGCGGCGTGCGCCCCGCTTAAGATAGCCTTTGCCTCGCCGCCGAGCAGCGCCGCCGCCTTCTCATCGATGGGCAAGGGGCGCTCCGCAAACAGGTAGCCGGCGCCGTCCGCCAGTTCGACCAGCGTCTTGGCGCGCTCCTTCAGGCCGGGCAGGGCTGCAAGCAATTGCGCCTTGCGGCCCGCATCGAGACGCGCCGCGATTGCCGGCCCACCTTCCAGATAGGGCAGCGTTTCGACGAAGATGGCCATCAGTTCGGCATCGTCCATGCGGCGCATATGAACGCCGTTAAGCGCCTCCAGCTTGGCGAAGTCGAAGCGGGCCGCGCCTTTGTTGACGTCGGTAATGTCGAACCATTTGATCATATCGGCGATCGACATGATCTCGTCGTCGCCATGGCTCCAGCCGAGCCGCGCCAGATAGTTGAGCAGCGCTTCCGGCAGATAGCCCATCGCGCGGTAGGCTTCGACGCCCAGCGCGCCGTGGCGCTTCGAAAGCTTGGCGCCGTCCGCGCCATGGATCAGCGGTATATGCGCCATATGCGGCACCGCCCAGCCCATGGCGTTGTAGATGACGGTCTGGCGCGCCGCGTTGGTCAGGTGATCATCGCCGCGAATGATGTGGGTGACGTCCATGTCGTGGTCGTCGACGACGACGGCATGCATGTAGGTCGGGTTGCCATCCGAACGCAGGATGATGAAATCGTCGAGATCCTTGTTGGGAAAGCGCACTTCGCCCTGCACGAGATCGTGCACGACCGTCTCGCCCTCGGTCGGCGCTTTGATGCGGATCGCCCCGGCCACGCCTGCGGGCGCTTCCGAAGGGTCGCGGTCGCGCCAGCGCCCGTCATAGCGCGGCGGCCGGCCTTCGGCGCGCGCCCTGTCGCGCATCTCGGTCAGTTCGGCAGGGCTTGCATAGCAGTAATAGGCCTTGCCCAGGCGCACCAGCTCTTCAGCCACTTCGCGGTGGCGCGGCGCGCGCTCGAACTGCGAGACCGTTTCGCCGTTCCATTCGAGGCCAAGCCAGGAAAGCCCGTCGAGAATGGCGGCGGTCGCGGCATCGGTGGAACGCTCGCGGTCGGTGTCTTCGATGCGCAGCAGCATCGTGCCGCCCAGATGCCGCGAATAGAGCCAGTTGAACAGCGCGGTGCGCGCGCCGCCTATATGCAGGAAACCGGTGGGCGAGGGGGCAAAACGGGTGACGACCTTGTCGGACATGGCGGATTCTCGAAGGAAAGGACTTTTATCTGCGCGGGCTTTCGCGCCTCGCGCGTTCATGTAGCATAGGAGGTCGAGGGCGCAAGGGGCAGACCCGATGGCTGGAGCGGGCCGGGGCGGAGGCGAGGGCGCTGGCGCGATCAAAAGCGCCGGTGAGCGCGAGCTTTTCAGCCTCGATCCGGATATCCAGGGCAGCCCTTATCCGCCGCCGCGCTTGCCGCAAACTCAGCCGCCGTTAAGCCCGGAGCGCGACAGCGCTCCAGAAGCTTTGCCGGCCAAGGGCGGGCGCGACAGTGCTTCACACGGTTTGCCAACCAAGGGCAGGCGCGACAGCGCTCCAGACGGTTTTCCGACCAGGGGCTGGCGCGCCGGTAAAAGGCTGCGCGCCATTTCCGTTGGCGAGTTGCCGCGCCTTGCCCTGGTTGCGGCCGCCACGGAACTCGACCGGGGCGCGGCCTTCCTGCTGGTGCCGGTGTTCCTCGCCGTGGGCGTGGTGTTCTATTTTTCGCTGAGCGCGGAGCCGGGTCTCTTGCAGCCGGCGGCTGTGGTTGGCTTGCTGGCCGGCCTGGCGTTCCTTTCGAGGCATCGGCCGGTGGCGTATCTGGCCCTTGTCGCCGCAATGTTGTGCGCGCTCGGCTTCGTCACCGCCAAGCTCGAGACGCTGCGCGCCGACACACAGATGCTCGGTTCGGAAATATCGACGCGCCTAACCGGCCGGGTCGTCGCCGTCGATGCAATGGAAACCGGCCGCATGCGGGTCACCCTCGACGTGATTTCGACCGCCCGGCCGACGCTGCGCTACATACCGGCGCGCGTGCGTGTGTCGGCGCGGGAAATTCCGCCGGGAACCCAGGCGGGTTCGGTGCTGGTCGGCTTCGCCCGCCTGTTGCCGCCGACCGGACCGGTGCGGCCGGACAGCTACGATTTCTCATTCCAAAGCTATTTTGACGGCATTGGCGGCAGCGGCTTTTTCCTGACCAATCCGAAACTCGCGGCCCTTCAGCCCATTCCGCTATCGGCGCGGATAAACGCCGCAATAGAAAATGCCCGCGAAGCGATTGCCGGCCATATTCGCGACAGCATCGGTGGAGCCGAGGGCGAGATCGCCGCCGCGCTGATCGTTGGCGTGCGCGCCGGCATTCCGGATGCCATCAACGAGGCGATGCGCAAGACCGGCATCTATCACATCATCTCGATTTCCGGCCTGCATATGGCGTTGGTCGCCGGCACCATCATGGCGATGCTGCGCGGCGGCTTTGCGCTGTTTCCCGAATTCTCCTCGCGCCGGCCGGTTAAGAAATATGCCGCCGCCGCCGCGTTATTCTCGATCGCCGCCTATCTGCTGATCTCCGGCGTGGTGGTGGCGGCGGAGCGGAGCTTCATTATGTTGGCGGTGATGCTGGTTGCTGTCTTGTTCGACCGTGCCGCGCTGACGATGCGCAACCTGGCGATTTCGGCCATTGCCGTCATCGTCGTCTCGCCGCATGAGGTGGTCGGCCCCAGTTTTCAAATGTCGTTCGCAGCCACCGCCGCCCTTGTCGGTGCCTATGCCGGCTGGTCCGATTATCGCGCAACGAAAGCAGGCGGCCCGCCGCCGCCGCGCCGCTCATGGCCCGCCTTCCTCACCCGGAAATTCTTCGGCGGCATGGGCGGCCTGGCATTGACCTCGATCATCGCCGGCTGCGCCACGACCTTGTTCGCTATGTGGCATTTCCAGCGCGTGGCGCCGCTCAGCCTGTTTGCCAATCTAGCGGTGATGCCCATCGTTTCGGTGGTCGTCATGCCGTTCGCCGTGCTCAGCGCGCTGGCAATGCCGTTCGGCGCCGATGGCCCGCTCCTCTATGTGATGGGCAAGGGCCTGACGGCGATGATCGTCGTATCGGACTGGATCGGGGCGCGCTCGCCGATCGATGCGGTCGGCCTTGTCTCCGTCCAGTCAGTGTTGCTCGTCACCATCGCCCTCGTCATTGCTACCATGGCGACGACATGGCTGCGGGTCGCGGCCATCCCTTTTGCGCTCGCCGGTCTGCTGACGGTCCCAGCCCTACGGTCCCCCGACGTGTTGGTGTCGGAGGACGCCCGGCTGCTGGCGATGCCCATCGGCGGCGGCGAACTGGCGGTCAACCGCGCCAGGCCAAACGAATTCACCATCGATAATTGGCGCCGCGCCTTGGATGCGGAGAGCATCGTTGGCCCGGAAACGACCAAAGCCGCCGGCTTCGACCTGGCCGACAGCCTAGACTTGCCGACGGGTACGCCGTTTTTATGTGGCGATGGCCTCTGCGTTGCCCGTCACGCTTCAGGCGCGATCATCGCACATGCGCAAAACGCCGATGCGGCCCGGAAGGCCTGCGGCTTTGCCGCGCTCATCGTCATCGACGATGCCACCGCCGCCGACCCGTGCCACGATCCGCTTGTTGCGGTGATCACCAAGCGCCAGCTGGCCCTTTCCGGCAGCGCTGAAATCTTCTTCCAGCAACAGGCGGCGGATAGCCCGCCCGAAATACAATTCGCCGTCGAAAAGCACTACCGTCCCTGGCACATCCAGCGAAAATTCTCCCGCGACGCACGCGGCCTGCCGCCACGCGAGAAACACAGTCCGACGAAAACCGGCCACACCGGCAAAACCGCAAAGTCAGCGGATGAAAGCCCGCGGCTTCCTTACCCGAAGGACGCGGATCAGCTTTAAACGACGCTCAATAGCGCCGGATCAACCCGACCAGCTTGCCCTGCACCTTGACCCGATCCGGCCCGAAAATGCGCGTTTCATAAGCGGGATTGGCGGCTTCGAGTGCAATGGATGCGCCCTTGCGCCGAAACCGCTTCAGCGTCGCCTCCTCTTCATCGACCAGCGCCACGATGATCTCGCCCGGATTGGCCGTGTTGGCATTGCGGATGATGACCGTATCGCCATCGAAGATGCCTGCTTCGATCATCGAATCGCCCTTGACCTCCAGCGCGTAATGGTCGCCGCCCATGATCATGTCGGGCGGCACCGAGATCGAATGCGTCTTGTGCTGGATGGCGTCGATGGGAACGCCGGCCGCGATGCGGCCCATTACCGGGATCGAGACATTGGCGGCCGCATCATCGTCATTGCCGGCTGTCTGGAGGCGGGAAGGCTGCTTGATCGGCTGGCCGGAGCCGCTGGCCTGACCGCCTCGACCCTGCGCTGCATTCGCTGTTCCCAGGCTTGAATTTCCTTGGCCGAGGCTTCCCTGGATCACGCTGGGCGAGAATTTCCGTGCCGCGTTGAAGCCGGGCGTCAGCGAATCCGGCAACCGAAGCACCTCCAGCGCGCGCGCCCTGTTGGGCAGCCGTCGAATGAAGCCCCGTTCTTCCAGCGCCGTAATCAGCCGGTGGATACCCGATTTGGAGGCCAGATCAAGCGCCTCCTTCATCTCGTCGAAGGAAGGCGGAATTCCGCTTTCCTTCAGCCGTTCATGGATGAAAAGAAGCAGTTCATGTTGCTTGCGCGTCAGCATTGCGGCCCCCGGATCATCCCGTTGAGGAATCGGAAAAACAAAACCAGAACAAACACTATCTGTTCCAGTTGTGTTCCGCAACCATTTAAAGTTTAATGAATGTGTTGACGATTTGTTCAGCGTAACATCAGAACACGGCAGGCCGAGCCTGCTTCTGCGGCGGGCGCGAAGGGTTCGCGCACGATGAGGCAATGGGCGTCGGCCAGCCTGCGCAGCATCGAGGAATCCTGAATTCCGAACGGCGTCGCAACAGGCCCGTCCTCCTCTTCGCGCAGCGTCGCGCGGATATAGTCCTGCCGGTGATCGTTGGCGGCCATGGC
>DASYCS010000023.1:0-4262 GCA_036500025.1 Mesorhizobium sp.
GCCATCCGTCCTGCTGAAACCGGAAATCTATGTGACGGCCGCCCTTGCCGGCGCCTGCCTGTTCACGCTTGGCGACCTGGTCGGCCTGACGCCGCTGCTTTCGGATGCAATCGGATTTGCGGCGGCATTTTTCGTGCGCGGCGGCGGGCTTAAATTCGGCTGGGCTTTTGCGCCTTACAAGAGCCGCCCCGGCCGCGATCCAGACGATATTGCGTGACGGCTTGCTAGAGCGGTTCCGATTTTTGCTGAATCGACAAAACCGCTCTATCTCTTTGTTTTGGCCGCATTTCCGGGCGCAAAACCGTTTCACACTTTTGCTGGAAATGCTCTAGGCGGCGAAACGCTGCCCGTCGCCGCCATAATAATTGACGTAGCGCGCGCCGATTTCCTTGACCGGCATGACGATGAACACATCGACCGTGGAGAAGTCGTGGTCGATGACACAGCCGTCGCCGATGCGCGCGCCGACCCGCAGATATCCCTTGACCAGCGGCGGCATCGCCGCGATGGCCGCCTTGGCGTTGACCGCCTCGATCGGCATCAGGTCCATCGAATGGTAGCGTCCGGCAACCGCGCGGACGTCCCAGTCCTGCCCGGTGCGGCAATGGTGGGCAAGGTAGGTCAGCGCTTCGGCATGGGCCGCCGGCACCGTTCCGGGAAACGACGCGCAGCCGGCCATGACGCCGATCTCATAGTGGTTGATATAGGCCCAGATGCCCTGCCACAGCGCCTCGATGGTGCGCTTGGAGCGGTAGTCCGGCAGCACGCAGGAGCGGCCAAGTTCCAGGAAGCGCTCGGCTGGGTGGCGCTTGACGAGGCGGCGCAGCTCGAATTCGCTCTCGGAATAAAAACCGCCCGAGGCGGCGGCCGTTTCCTGACGCAGCAGCCGGTAGGTTCCCACGATGCGCCGATGCTCGGGCACCGCAAGGCTGTTGTCGAGTACGAGAAGATGGTCGCAGACCCGATCGAACCGGTCGGCATCGCTGCCTTCGGGCGCGCCTTTGCCGGCGCCCATTTCCTCGTAGAATACGCGGTAGCGCACTTCCTGCGCAGCGGCGATCTCAGCTTCGTTGCGGGCAAGGCGGACTTCGAGGTTGCCGATGCGGCCGAGCGGCGCTGCGGCTATGGCATCCATCGCATGCCGTTCCACAAGAGGAGCGGGGGCGTTCGCGTCGATCTTGCCTTGCGGCGTCGCTGCTTGCACGAGTGGTCCTCCTTCGAGCCATCCCTCTTGGCGCGGGAATACGATTGTGGTGCAACAGGATTGTGACGGCAACGTGAAAAAACGTGAGACGGCTTTTATCCTCAATCCATGGTTGTGAAACCAGGGATTGATCAGGCGACAGCCTGCTGTTCGACCGCCATCATAAGCGCTTCCGGGTCGAGCGGTTTAGTCAGAAAACCGCTGGCTCCGTGCGCCAGCACCGCATGGCGCGTATTTTCCTGGCCATCGGCCGACAGCACCATGATCGGGACGGGCGGCAGGCCCCGCTCTTCCTCGTGACGGCGAATCACGGAAATTGCGTCGAGGCCATCCATTACCGGCATGTGGAGGTCCATCAGGATCACATCGTAGCGGTTGCTTTGCTGGGCATCCGCAACCGCATCGACGGCGGCCTTGCCGTTGCCGACGACTTCGACATGATGCCCGGCCTTCATCAAGGTGGCGCGCGCCAGCATGGCGTTGATTTCATTGTCTTCGGCGATCAGCACCGACAGCCCTGTCCGGTGCGAGGGCTGGCTGACAAGGGCATGTTTGTCTGGCTGGGACGGAACAAGGGTGGCGGCGTTGCCGGCCACGAGTATTCGCAGCAGCGTTTCACCCCGCACCGGCCGCGCCAGGAAGGTCGAATAGCCGTTGGCGCGCAAGTCTCCCAGCAGGCCACGGTCCGTCGGGGCGATCAGGATGATCGCCTCGCAGGAGGCAAAGCCGGTCTGGCGAAGATGCTTCAACAGGCGGGCGCCGCCGTCTTCCAGCGCAGCGTCGATCAGGATCACGTTGCAGCCGACGGAAAGCGCCGCCGCCTGGGCCGCGCTAGTGGCAATCTCGGCGATGCCCCCGTGGGCGTGAACCGTATCGGCTATCGCCCTCGCCTCGATGGCGTTTTCCGACAGGATGACCATGCGCCTGTCGGCAAGCATTGTCTCGCGGTTCGCCGATGTTTCCACCGGCGATTGGGCCGGGATGTCGAAGGTGAATTCGGACCCCTCGCCAAATGTGCTGGCAACGCCAATGGCGCCTTCCATGGCAAGGACAAGCCGTTTGGAAATGGCCAGGCCGAGGCCGGCGCCGCCATGGGCGCGGGTCGAGGTGCCGTCGACCTGCTCGAATTCCTCGAAAATGCGTTCGCGGTCCTTTTCCTGTAGTCCAGGGCCGGTATCGGCGACGGTGAAACGGATATGATCGGTGGTTTCGGTGCGGATGCGCGAGATCGTCACCAAAACGCCGCCGGCTTCGGTGAATTTGATCGCGTTGCCGATCAGGTTCAGCAGGACCTGCCTGATTCTTCCCGGATCGGCGATGATCGTCTGGGGAACGTCGGTCGTGGCGCGGCAGGCAAGGCCGATTCCCTTGCCATAGGCGCGGGCGGTCAGCAATTCGACGATGCTGTCGCCGATTTCGCGTGGCGACACCGGCTGCGGGTCCGGATCGAAGCGGCCTGCCTCGATCTTGGAATAATCGAGCAAATCCTCGATCAGGGCGAGAAGCGCGCTGGCCGAGGTCGAGACCGCGCCGACATAGGTTCGCTGTTCCGGTGACAGGCTGGTGTCGGCCAACAGCTTGGCCATGCCCATGATGCCGTTCATCGGGGTGCGAATCTCGTGGCTGACGGTGGCCAGGAAGCGGGACTTGGCCTGGCTGGCATATTCGGCCCGTTCCCGCGCGGTTATCAGGGAAGATTCCGCGCGTTTTCGCGCGGTGATATCGCGGGCAATGGCGCGATGCGAAACCGCGCCGCTATCCTTGTCGCGAACCGAAAGCTCGATCCACGAAAACCAGCGCGGCCCCTCCGCCGTGCGGATCACCACATCGGTGGAACTCAGGCACTCATGGTCGGAAAACGCGGCGTCGGGGACGATGCCGATATCGATGTCGAGGTCGTTCAGCGTCTTGTCCGGCAGATCTAGGGAATCTACACGCAGGAGATCGGTGAAGACCTTGTTGGCATAGACGATCTTGCCGGCGCGATCGCGATGGACGACCAGATCGCCGAGCGCGTCGATCAGCCCGCGAAAGCGCTCCTCGCTTTCCTGCAATTCCCACATGCGGTCGGCGAGTTTTTCGATTTCGATGCGGTCGCGGCCGGTGGCGTCGTTCAATTGCGCCACCGTCCGCCGGAGGCGGGTCTGCACGATGAGTACGCAAGCGCCGATGCCCAGCAGTGCGACGATGACGGCCGGCGGCGTTTTCATGAGGTAGCAGAGGCCGGCCATGAAGAAGATGGCGCAGACGGTCAGGATCGAGACGGGATCGCGGTTGCCGCGCCGTAAATTCGGCATCAGCGGCGGCGGCTCCATCTGCTGCCGGGCCGGTGCGGTGAAGCCGGCATCGGCGGTGCCGGATGCTTGCCTGGTTTCGGCGACGGATTGCACGATCATGCGGCGATCCATGCCATAGAGAGATTATGGAAATTTGCGGCAGATCGTTCGTATTTTAGCGAACGGCCAGATCTCTCTCAAACGACCAGATATCTCATCGCATGATTTGGCTCACATATCGACGACGACGCGCCCGCGCACCTTGCCCTCGACGATATCGTGCGCTGCCTGGACAATGCCGTCGAAGCCGATCGTCGTCGACAGGGCGGCGAGCTTGCCAAGGTCGAGGTCGGCGCCGATGCGCCGCCACGCCTCAAGTCTTAACTCCCTGGGGGCCCTGACCGAATCGATGCCGAGCAGCGAGACGCCGCGCAGGATGAATGGCGCGACCGAGGCCGGCAAATCCAGGCCGCCGGCCATGCCGCAGGCGGCAACCGCACCGCCATAGGCCGTCATCGATAGCACGCCGGCCAGCGTGGTCGAGCCGACCGCATCGACGCCGCCGGCCCAGCGTTCCTTGGCCAGGGATTTGCCCGGCTGCGCCAGCTCGTCGCGCGAAATGATTTCCGCCGCGCCAAGGTCAAGCAGGTAGCCGCTTTGCGCGCCGCGCCCGGTCGAGGCGATGACATGGTAGCCGAGGCTGGACAGAAGTGAGGTGGCGACGGAGCCGACGCCGCCGGCAGCGCCCGTCACCACCACCGGGCCACGCTCCGGCACGATGC
>DASYCS010000024.1:0-3269 GCA_036500025.1 Mesorhizobium sp.
CGCCAAGGAAAATGCCGAACTCGCCAATCTTTCCAAGACGAGATTCCTCGCCGCCGCCAGCCACGACGTGCTGCAACCATTGAACGCCGCGCATCTTTCGGTGTCGGCGCTGGCTGAAATACAAACCAGCGGCGAAGGTCGCAAACTCGTCCGGCAGGTCGAACGCTCGCTGGAGACGATGGAAGATTTGCTGCGCACGCTGCTTGATATTTCCAAGCTCGATGCCGGCGTCGTCCGCCCCGATATCGACGATGTAAGCCTGCAAGCAATCTTTTCCTCGCTGCGGTCCGATTTCCAGCCTTTGGCCGAACTGAACGGACTAACGCTGAAATTCCGCGCGGCCAATACGGCGGTCCGGTCGGATAAGACGCTGCTGCGCCGCATCTTGCAGAACATCATCTCGAATGCGCTGCGCTACACGCGCTCGGGTGGCGTTCTGGTCGGCATCCGCCATCGCGGCGATACCGTGCGCATTGACATTGCCGACACAGGCTGCGGCATCCCGGATGACCAGCGCGACGCCGTCTTCGAAGAGTTCCACCGGGGCAGTGTTTCCGCCGACGCTTCGCTTGCCGGCGGCGGACTGGGCCTTGGCCTGGCGATTGTCCGGCGCATCGCCAGCGCGCTTTCCCACCCGGTCACCTTTTCCTCAAAGGTTGGGCGCGGCACGATCTTTCACATCGATGTGCCCGCCGGCAGACTGCCGGCCGTCGACACCGAGGTTGCCGCGGAACTGGAACGCCCGCGCGGCTACGGCCTGTTTGGCACCAAGGTGCTGCTGATCGAAAACGATCCCGATGTCATGCAGGCGATGACCTCGCTTTTCGAACGTTGGCAATGCGTGGTCCGGCAGGCCAGCACGACGGACGAAGCGCTTTACAAGCTTGGCGACACTGCCTGGGTGCCCGATATCGTCATCGCCGACCAGAACCTTGATGGGGGCGACCTTGGCAGCCATACCATTGCCGAGGTCCGGGATTATCTTGGCCGCATGGTGCCGGCGCTGATCGTCACCGCCGATCCGTCCGAACTCGTGGTCAAGGCCGCTAAAGCAGCCGGCATCGAGCTGATGCGCAAACCTTTGAAGCCGGCGCAGTTGCGGGCTCTTCTTGCGCATCTCCTGGCCTAGGCTTCAGGCCTGGTCGCGAAACAGGCCGGCACTGTCCAGCTTGGAAACCTCGATCACCGCTTGCGTGCGGCTATAGACGTTGAGCTTGCGCAATATCTCCGAGACATGCGCCTTTACGGTGGTTTCACCTACCTGCAATTCGTAGGCGATCTGCTTGTTGAGCAGCCCCTGGCGCAACATGCGCAGAACCCGCAATTGCTGCGGCGTAAGCTTGGCGAGCCTTGAGACAAGATCGGCCCTGTCCGTCGTATCGGGATCCGGCGAACGGCCATCGTAATTTTCCGGCACGAAGACGGCTCCGTCCATCACCGAACGGATCGCGCCGGCCAGTTCGCTCTTGCGGGCGGATTTGGGAATGAAGCCGGCCGCTCCATAGGAAAGCGCTTCGGAAATGATCCTCGCTTCCTCGTGGCCGGAAACGATCACCACCGGCAGGCGCGGATAGCGGGTGCGAAGTTGCAACAGGCCATCGAAGCCGCGCACATCGGGCATCGAAAGGTCGAGCAGCGCCAGATCGAACGCCTTGCCGGAGGCCAGTATCTCCATCGCCTCGGCGATGGAACGCGCCTCGACCGTGTCGACGTCCGGATAAGCCATCTGCACGGCGCTATGCAGCGCCTCGCGAAACAGCGGATGATCGTCGATAATGAGGAATCGGACGGCATCTGGGCTTGCGGTCATACCGGCACTTCACTTCAGCTGAAAAACAATGGTTTCGAAAGATAGGACGATTACCGACAAATAGTACACCGCCGGCATTTGTCGCCGCCGACCGGAATTTCTGAAGCGCGCCCTCCCGCTGGACCGCTTGGCCCGACAGAGTGTAACAAGACTGACGATGCACAGAAGGCGTGTTGTCGATCGAGGTCGGCCATGGGCGTCATAACCGGGTTTTGACGGCAAGCTGGCGGAAAGGCACGAGATGAATATTCAACGGCGACGCGTTTGGTGGGGCGACTACCGGACCACCGAATATGCATCCATCGACCCCGAAGCAACCATCGCCGTGCTGCCTGTGGCGGCAATCGAGCAGCATGGCCCGCATCTGCCGGTTTCGACCGACACCGCCATCATGGAAGGCATGCTGGAAACGATGATCGCGCGCTTGCCCGCCGACCTCGACATACGCATCCTGCCGGTGCAGGCGGTCGGCAAATCCAACGAACATATCGCATCCCCCGGCACGCTGACCCTGCCGCCGGCGACCCTGATCGACGCTTGGACCGAGCTTGGCCTTTCGGTCGCGCGCGCCGGCGTGAAGAAGATCGTGGTCGTCAACTCGCATGGCGGCAACGAGGAGATCATGGGCATCGTTACCCGTGAACTGCGCGTGCGCGAAAAGATGTTGGCGGTAAAGACAAGCTGGCAGCGTTTCGGCCGCCCAGTGGGCCTTTATACCGACCTGGAAGACCGGCAGGGCATTCATGGCGGCGATGTCGAGACATCGCTGATGCTGCATTTCCGTCCCGATCTGGTGGACATGGGCAAGGCGCGGAATTTCGTGTCGAACGTAACCCGCGCCGAAGCCGAATTTACGCTGCTGCGCCACACAGGCCCCCACGCCTTCGCCTGGCTGGCCGGCGATCTCAACCCCAACGGCGTGGTTGGCGACGCCTCCGCCGCGACCGCCGAAAAGGGCCGGCAGACGGCCGAATTTCAGGCAGACGGCTTCATCACCTTGCTGAAAGACATGCGCAAGGCAAAGCTTGCCGACTGGATTTCCTAGTCAGGCATCGATTTCCATAATGAACGGCGTGCCTTCAAAAGCGTCGGCGCCACGGCCGATGGCCTTTATCGCCGCAACCATGCGTCCATCGCGCCCAAGGATGTTGTCGGCAACCCCAATCAGCCTGGGATTGGGGGTCGCCGAAGGTGACAGCCAGCGCAACGCCTGCGCCAGTTCTTCCTCATCGCGCAAAGGGGCAAGCGCGGCCGCGATGATATAGGCCGAGGCCGTCGAGCGGCTGATGCCGGCATAGCAATTCACCACCAGCGGCGTCGAACGATCCCAGGCGCGGGCGAAATCGAGCAGGCGGCGCACATGCTGCTCGCCCGGCAATGTCAGCCCGGCCTGCGCCTCCGCTATGTCGTTCATGGCGAGATGGAGATGGTTTTCGGGCTTGATCGACGCCGGGCGTGT
>DASYCS010000025.1:0-8657 GCA_036500025.1 Mesorhizobium sp.
ACTAAAACACCGCTCGTCGCCGGACGCATCCGGCATATCGCCACCCGCGCTCGTTTGCGGGACTGGATAGGAGAAAACCGATGTCCGAAGTTTCCCTTGCATTTCCCGATGGTTCGGTCCGCGTCTATGATGCGGCGACGACGGGTGCGCAACTGGCTGAATCCATTTCGAAATCCTTGGCCAAGAAAGCCGTCGCCTATGCGATGGACGGCACGCTGCGCGATCTTTCCGATCCGCTCGGCGCGTCCGGCAAGGTCGAGATCGTGACGCGCGACGACCCGCGCGCGCTGGAGCTTATCCGCCACGATGCGGCGCATGTGCTGGCCGAGGCGGTGCAGGAACTTTGGCCGGGAACGCAGGTCACCATCGGACCGGTGATCGAGAATGGGTTTTATTATGATTTCGCCCGCAACGAGCCTTTTTCGCCCGATGATTTTCCAATCATCGAAAAGAAGATGCGTGAAATCATCGGCCGCAACAAGCCGTTCACCAAGGAAGTGTGGTCGCGCGAGAAAGCCAGGAAGGTATTTTCCGACAAGGGCGAGGCCTACAAGCTTGAATTGATCGACGCCATTCCCGAGGACCAGGATCTCAAGATCTATGCCCAGGGGGACTGGTTCGACCTCTGCCGCGGGCCGCACATGGCCTCGACGGGGCAGGTCGGAAACGCCTTCAAGCTGATGAAGGTGGCCGGCGCTTACTGGCGCGGCGATTCGAACAATCCGATGCTGACGCGCCTCTACGGCACGGCTTGGGCCGATCAGGCGCAGCTCGACGAATATCTCCACATGCTGGAGGAAGCCGAGAAGCGCGACCATCGCAAGCTAGGGCGCGAGATGGACCTGTTCCACTTCCAGGAGGAGGGGCCGGGCGTCGTCTTCTGGCATGCCAAGGGCTGGAAGATGTTCCAGAACCTTATTTCCTATATGCGCCGCCGGTTGGGCGACGACTATCAGGAGGTAAACGCGCCGCAGGTGCTCGACAAGTCGTTGTGGGAAACGTCGGGCCATTGGGGTTGGTATCAGGAGAACATGTTCGCGGTGAAGTCGGCGCACGCCTTCACGCACCCAGACGACCCCGAGGCCGACCAGCGCATCTTCGCGCTGAAACCGATGAATTGCCCCGGCCATGTGCAGATATTCAAGCACGGCCTGAAATCCTACCGCGACCTGCCGATCCGGCTTGCCGAATTCGGCAATGTGCATCGCTACGAGGCTTCCGGGGCGCTGCATGGGTTGATGCGCGTGCGCGCCTTCACGCAGGACGACGCGCATATTTTCTGCACCGAAGAACAGCTTGAGGCGGAAATCCTCAAGATCAACGACCTGATGATGTCGGTCTACCGGCATTTCGGCTTCGACGAAGTGGTGGTGAAACTGGCGACGCGGCCGGAAAAGCGGGTCGGCACCGATGCCGCATGGGATCACGCCGAGGACATTTTGCGCCGAGCGCTCGAACGCATAGCCAGCCACGATAACCGCATCAAGACCGGCATCAATGAAGGCGAGGGCACGTTCTATGGGCCGAAGTTCGAATACACGCTGAAGGACGCCATCGGCCGTGAGTGGCAGTGCGGCACCACGCAGGTGGACTTCAACCTGCCGGAGCGGTTCGGGGCTTTCTACATCGGTTCGGATTCGGAGAAGAAGCAGCCGGTGATGGTGCACCGCGCCATCTGCGGGTCGCTGGAGCGGTTCCTGGGCATCCTCATCGAGAGCCATGCCGGCCAGATGCCGCTGTGGTTCGCGCCGTTGCAGGTGGTGGTCGCCACGATCACCTCGGACGCCGACGATTATGCGGTAAAGGTAGTGGAGCGGCTGAAGGCGGCTGGTCTTTCGGCGCAGGCAGACCTGCGCAACGAAAAGATCAACTACAAGGTCCGCGAGCATTCGTTGGCCAAGGTGCCGGTCATGTTCGTCTGCGGCAAGCGCGAGGCCGAGGAAGAGACGGTCAATATCCGCCGGCTCGGCTCACGCGACCAGCAGTCGCTTGGTCTCGGCGAGGCGGTCGCGGCTCTTGTCCAGGAAGCCGTCGCCCCCGATCTCAAGGCCAAGATCGCCTGATCCGAACTGACGGCACAAATACGGCGGCGGTGGCGCGATCCACCGCCGTTTTCATATGCCCGTCATGCTGGGCCAATAAGCTTTCCCGATGTCATATCACCGACCGCACCGGGAAATGTTTCCCGAACTGTCCTACGCCAATTCCGGGCAGCCGGCGTTGACGCGCTGGTTTATCCGAACCGTCGAGCGCCTGTCGGGGCGTGATCGCTTCGCCGAGCTTTATGATTTCTGGCGGCGTACCGTCGCGCCGACCGGCGAGCATGTTTTCGGGCGAATGCTGAACCTCATTGATGTGAGGGTCAACGGCGCCGAACAGTGGCCGCCGGCGGTTTTGCCCAACGCGCCGCTGGTGATCGTGGCCAACCATCCGTTCGGCATCGGCGATGGCATCGCCGTTTTGTCGCTGGCCGAAAAGCTCGGGCGGCCGTTCCGGGTCATGATCCACAAGGACTTGCTGCGGGTCCGCGAAATGGAACCCTATTCGCTGCCGGTGGATTTTTCCGACACCAAGGAAGCGCTCAAGAACAACATGGCGGTGCGCCATGAAGCGGTGCGCCTGCTTAAAGAGGGCGTGGTGATCGTGGTTTTTCCGGCGGGTGGCGTCTCCACGGCTCCCAGGGGGATTGGCCGCGCCAGGGATTTGCCGTGGAAGATGTTTCCGGCGCGGCTGGTTCAGGATGCGAAAGCCTGCGTCATCCCGATGCATTTTTCCGGGCAGAACGGCCGGCTATTCCATCTGGTCAGCGCTCCGATGAACCTTGCCGAACGCAACGGCCGGCTGGCCAGGGCTGTCGGCAAGGCCTCGATCACCTTGCGGATTTCGCTGCTGATCGGCGAATTCGCGCGGCTGGCGGGCAAGTCGATCGACGTCAGCATCGGTGCGCCCCTCGGTTGGGAAGAACTCGAACCTCTGCGCGACCGCAAGGAACTGCTTGGGCGGCTGCATTGCGGGGTTTTCGATCTGGCTCCAGCCATGCCCATCAGGCAAAGGCCCCGTTTTAGAGGCCGGCTTCGCCGTGCGGCAGCCTAAAGTGGTTCTGGTTTTTGCCGAATCGACAAAACCGCTCCATCTCTTTGTTTTGGCTGCATTTCCGGACGCAAAACCGTTTCACGCTTTTGCTGGAAATGCTCTAATCGGCGCCTTCGTCGGGATCGATGGCGTTGTCGTCGGAAGCAATCACCTCGACATCGTCGTTCTTGCCGGCCTCGACGGAAAAATCGCGCTGGTAGATACGGTCGCGATTCTTGGCGATGACGGTGTAGCTGCCCTCGGCCAGCACCATCGGGGCGAAAGCACCGACCGCTTCCTTGATGGTGTCGCCGGATTCGTTCAGCACCGACCACGAAGTGTCGGCGATGGCCTCGCCGCCGGCCTCGCGCACCAGCTTCATGGTGATTTCGGCGGCGCGGTGCTCGACGGTCGCTTCGGTAAGTTTGCCGGCCTCGACGCGAATGTCGGAGCGGATGACTGCGTTCACCGATCCGTAATTGGAGACGACATGGTAGGTGCCGGCGTTCAGCCGCACGACCGTTCCGGGCTGGACGTTGGGGAGTATCAACGTTCCATCGTTGCCGGCGGTCGGCTGTCCTTCATAGATGGAGAAGCGCAGCTTTTCATGCGGGATGCGCGCGCCGCCCGACAATACGGCGTTGAGTTCAAGGCCGCCGGCATCGAGAACGAGCGATTCGTGGCGCGCATCCTTGCCGACCGTGATGCGCTTGGTGGCGCCCGCCCTGCCATAGGCCGCGTGGACCAGATAGCTGCCCGGCTCAAGTTCGAATTTCGCCGTGCCGCCATGCGCGGAGGCGACCAGCGGCAGTTTGCCCGTCTCGTCGGCCTTCGGCTGGAACACCCGCCACACCATGCCGCGCGTAATGTCGGCGCCCTTGTCGGTCAGTTGCGCGCTAAGCGTGATCTCGCCGCCGCCATTGGCCGCCGACCATCCTTCGTGCTTGGGGTTGGCGTAGTTGGAGATGCCGGGCAGTTTCAGCTTGCCCAGCGCGTCCTTGTCCTGCGCGCCGGCATGCGAAACCGGAGCGACCAGGAAAGCGGCTGCCAGGATAATCGGCAGAAGACGAGAAATCCCCTCAATCATGCTTGCGTTGAAGCCCAAGGCGGTGGCAATTTCAAGGCCTATTCTCCGGCGCATCCGCGCCATCGCCAAAGCCAGCCTGTCGCCAGCGCTTCGGTTCAACCCACAGGAAAGCTGCGCCCATGACCTCACCGATCGTCGATTTCCTGTTGGCCAGAAGTTCCGCGCCGATTCCCGATCTGCACGCACCGGGACCGAGCGACGAACAGATCGCCACGATGATAGCCATCGCCTCGCGCGTTCCCGATCATGGCCGGCTGGCGCCGTGGCGTTTCATCCTCTATCGCGGCGATGCCCGCAGCGAAATCGGAAAGAAGCTGGCCGCCCTTGCCGAGCAGCGCGAAGGACCGTTGACGGAAGGCCGCCGCAATCAGGAACTGACGCGTTTTTCGCGCGCGCCGCTGGTTGTCGGCGTCATTTCCAGCCCGAAGGAAAACGTGAAGATCCCACAATGGGAAATGTTTCTGTCCGGCGGCATGGCGGCCATGAACCTGATGCTCGCCGCCAACGGGCTGGGCTTCGGCACGCAGCTCATCACCAATTGGTATTCCGGCGTGCCGGAGGGCAGGGCGATACTCGGGCTTTCGCCGCAGGAACAGGTGGTCGGCTTCGTCCATGTCGGTTCGCATGACGGCCCCGTGCCGGAACGGCCGCGGCCCGACCCGGCAACGCTTTATGCCGATTATTCGGGGCCGTGGACGGAATAGACGCCGGCGGCTTTTGCCCGCGCCAGCAGACGCTCGGCCAGCCGCAGATGCGGCCGGTCGACCATCTTGCCGTCAAGGCCGACGACGCCCGGATTGCCGGCTGCGGCGAAAGCCGCGACGACCGCCATGGAATGCTCTATGGCCTGCGCCGATGGGGTGAAGGCGGCGTTGATGGCCGGCACCTGCGCGGGGTGGATGGCCATCTTGCCGGTAAAGCCGTCGCGCTCGGCCTCGAAGCATTCGGCTTCGAAGGCGGCCATGTCGCGAAAGTTCGGAAATACGGTGTCGATTGCCGCCACTTGCGCCGACGATGCCGCCAGAATGGTCAGCGAGCGGGCAAGGCGGAAAACGTCGGTATAAGCTCCGTTCGCGTCGCGGGTGGCGCGGGCGCCGATGGCCGCCGAAAGGTCTTCCGCGCCCCAGGTCAGGCCCGAAAGCCGCGCGCCCGCATCGGCATAGCTGGCGGCGGCGAGCACGCCGGCTCCGGTTTCGGTGATAATCGGCAGGATTTTTATCGCGCCGTCCGGCAATCCGTTTTCGGCCTCGTGAACCCTCAATTTCGCCGAAAGCCGCTCGACATCGCTGCCGCTGTTCGATTTCGGCAGCATGATGCCATCGGGCCGTGCCGGAACCAGCGCCTTCAGATCGTCGTCGGTAAGCCCGGTGGAGAGATCGTTGATGCGAATATAGATGGTGGGGCCAGGGGTTTTTTCGCGCGCGGCGATGAATTGCGCGGCGGTTTGGCGCGCGGCGGCCTTGTTTTGCGGCGAAACGGAGTCTTCGAGGTCGACGATCACCACGTCCGCCTCGCTCGAAAATCCCTTTTCGAGTTTCTTTTCCGAATCGCCCGGTACGAACAGCAAGGAGCGCATGGTTCAGGCCGGCCTCTTCAGCATCATCGCCTGGCGGGTGCAACTGGCCACCAGAATGTCGGCCTGGTTATAGGCGCGGTGTTCGAATTCGACGATGCCGCGATCCGGTTTCGATTTCGATTCCCGCACCGAAACGACGGTCGTTTCGACATGGATGGTGTCGCCGTGGAAAACGGGATGCGGAAAGACCGTTTCCTTCATGCCGAGATTGGCGAGCGTCGTGCCGACCGTAATGTCGTTGACGGAAATGCCGATCATCAAGCCCAGCGTAAACAGCGAATTGACCAGCGGCTTGCCCCATTCGGTTTTGGAGGCGAAGTCGAAATCGATGTGCAGCGGCTGCGGGTTCAGCGTCATCGCCGAAAACAGCATGTTGTCGCTTTCGGTCACCGTCTTGCGCAACGTGTGCCTGAAGACCTGCCCGGCCGCGAGTTCTTCCAGGTAAAGTCCGGCCATGGTCGATCTCCTCGGTCGCTTTGATAGAGGCCCGGTGCAGCGCCCGCAAGCACGCAGATTGCCTTGCCGGAGCCGGCCCGTAGTGGACCTTAACGAATATGGTGAACCGTTTGTAAATGTTTTGCGAATACGCTCCGCCAGGGTCGGAAAAGAATTTGGCCGGGGCAAGCGGGCAAGCATGGTGGTCGTTTCGCATTTCCTGAAATGGATATATACGGCGCGCGTTTCGGAGCGGGCGGCGGCGGCTGGTGTTCTCGCTCATGCCTATATCGATGCGGCATTGCCGTTCGAGGATCGCTGCGCCGCCGAGGCCGCGCTGACGCTTCTGCTCGACGACCCATCGGCAAAGGTTCGCCTGGCGATGGCGGAAGCCTTGTCCATGAGCCATCACGCGCCGATCCAGGTTATCGCAGCCCTTGCCTCCGATCAGCCGGAGGTCGCCAGCTTGGTATTGGCCCGCTCGCCGCTGCTTACCGATGCCGATCTCATCGACCGCGTTGCAACCAGCCAAAAGGCGACGCAGACGCTGATCGCCGGCCGGCCGGTGGTTTCCATGGCGGTTGCCGCAGCCATTGCCGAAATCGGGGAGCAGGAAGCCTGCGCTGCCCTGCTTGCCAATGGCGGCGCGGAAATCGCGTCGTTCAGTTTTCGCCGCATGGCCGAGCGCCACGGCCACCTGCCTTATTTGCGGGAAGCCTTGATCGCCCATGCCCGCCTGCCGGCGGATTGCCGGCACATGCTGTTGATCAAGCTTGGAGAGACGCTCAAAACGTCGCCGCTGGTCCTGGCGCTGATGGGCGCGGCGCGGGCCGAACGCATCATGCGCGATGCCTGCGTGAAGGCCTCGCTCACCTTGATCGAGGGCATTCGCGCCGAGGAACATTCCGCCTTGATCGAGCATCTGCGCCTGCGCGGCGACCTCACCGCCAGCTTCATCATCCGCACCATCGCACATGGCAAGGTCGACTTTTTCGGCTCCGCCCTGGTGGCGTTGACCCGCCAGTCCGAACAGCGGGTGAGGGCGCTGCTGGCCTGCGGACACGACGTGGCGCTGCACGCGCTTTTCCGCAGCGCGGGACTTGCGGCGGCGACACATGCGATCATTTTGCGCGCGCTGAAAGTATGGCGCGAGGTGGCCAACGGGAAAAGGCTTGCCGGCGTACAGGAAGTCACATGGCTGATGCTGAAGGAACTCGGCGGACAGGCCGCCGAGGGTGATCTTGCGGGGCTGGTCAAATCCATGCACCTCGACGCGCTGCGCGAAAATGCACGCGGCCATGCGCTGGCGATCGCCGCCGCCTAGAGCGGTTCTGGTTTTATCGAATCGGTAAAACCGCTCTATCTCTCTGTTTTGGCCGCATTTCCGGACGCAAACCGTTTCACACTTTTGCTGGAAATGCTCTAGAGTCGCATCTTCATCCGTTCGGGTCGGCCCCGTCAGGCTGCCGCTGCCCTGGCGTTGAAGAATTCAGGATAATTCTCGATTGCGGCGGCAATGACACGCATCGACGCGGCGACGCGCAGGATGCCCATATCGTGGTCTTCCGCCGCAATGGTTTCGGCCTTCTGCCGGATCGCATCGATCGAAGCCTGCCACTCCGGCGGGGATTTCGGGGTCAGCAATTCATAGGCGAGCCTCTTCAGGAATTTTTTAATCGCCTGTGAGGTTTCGGTGGAAATGGCCCCGGCCTGCACCGTATTGCGCAGCCGCAGGATTTCGAGACCGACGGTAACCGC
Organism: Mesorhizobium sp.; assembly: GCA_036500025.1. Lineage (GTDB taxonomy): Bacteria > Pseudomonadota > Alphaproteobacteria > Rhizobiales > Rhizobiaceae > Mesorhizobium. The sequence goes on from DASYCS010000025.1 coordinate 7,929, forward strand.
CATGATGCCGCCGCCGAGGAAAACGTCGCCTTTCCGGCCGGGCGGCTGCATCAGCGCCATCATCTGGTTGACGCGGTCATAGGCGAGGCTTTCGAAGGCGGAGCGTCTTGGAATTCGCTCATGCAGGCAAAGCCGCACCAAATCCTCGCATATCGCCTGTGCAATATGGTTTGCGGTCTTCCAGGGATTGGCCGGCAGAACGACCAGAAAGACGCCGATGGCGAGCAGGATGCCGATCAGGATCGAGGCTGCGCTGCCCAGAAACTCGACCGGGTTGTAGACCATCACCTTTTGCGGGCTGAGGAAGGCCAGGAAATTGATGGCAAACGCGGTCGCCACGCCGACCAGGCGCGGATTGGCCATCGCCAGCGCCGCCGGCACCAGAATTGGAACGACGAACAGGATGAACCAGCCGAAGCCCGGCAGGGCAGGCAGCAGAATCTGCCCAACCAGAAAGGCGAAGGGCAGGGCAAGCAGCGTTCCTTCGAAGAAGCCCCAGGCAACCTGCACCGGCGATGGCCGGGGCGCGAACAGGCTGGCGACGACCGCGACGATGATGACGATGCCCGCCGCCTCGGCCCACTGGGTGGTCAGCCAGAACGCCGCCATCAGCATCGTGGCCACGGTGGCGCGCGCGGCGTTGCGCCATGCGGCATGATGGTCGCGGTGGATGATCAGCGCCGGCTGGCGGCGTTCGCGGACCCGGCGGGCGGCGGGCGCCTGTAGCGC
>DASYCS010000026.1:0-4363 GCA_036500025.1 Mesorhizobium sp.
CAACCGCATCGGGTCGAAATTCCTGCATGCCGGGCCGGGCTATGGCGGCTCGTGCTTTCCCAAGGATACGCTGGCCTTCGCCCGGACCGGGCAGGATTTCGGCTGCCCGCTGCGCCTTGTCGAAACGACGGTGGTGGTCAACGACCAGCGCAAGCGCGCCATGGCTCGCCGCATCATCGCCGCCTGTGGCGGCAATGTTCGCGGCCGCCGGATCGCCGTTCTCGGCCTGACCTTCAAGCCCAACACCGACGATATGCGCGATGCGCCGTCGCTGGCCATCGTGCAGGCGCTCGTCGATGCCGGGGCGGTGGTGCGCGCCTACGATCCGCAGGGCATGGAGGCGGCCAAGCCGCTTTTGCCGCCGATCACTTATGCGCAGGACGCCTATGCGGCCGCCGACGCCGCCGAATGCATCGTCATCGTCACCGAATGGAACGAATTCCGGTCGCTGGATTTCGAGCGGCTGAAGGCCGTGATGAAAACGCCGGTGCTGGTCGACCTTCGCAATATCTATAACCCGGCCGAGCTGGCCCGCTACGGCTTCGCCTATGAATCGATCGGTCGCGGCAAGGACCGCAACGGGGATCAGGCGCCGGCCCGCGTCATACGGCTTTCAGCCTGACCGGTTCTGCTCTATCGGCATGGGTTAGCGGCAATACTTGGCGGCATCGTCGGCAGCTTGCGCCGGGAGCAGGATGCTGCCGCTCTCGCCGCCCTCCTTCTGGAAATCCGCCAGGCTGCCATATTTGCCCGACGGCATGATTTCAGGCTCTATCTTGAAGCTCCTGTCGCCCAGATCGCCGCTGTAGCGGTTTTGCCTGAACTCGCCATAGGCTGAGCCATGACCCGGCGCATAGACCGCCGCGGCAAGTCCGCCGCCGCCGATCGACACCGTATTATCCTCGATCCGGTTGGGCTTTGCCCATGCCGGCTTCCAGTCCCGGCCGGTGCCGTCGTCGAGGCGGAAGGCCGCGCCCGATCCTTGCGCGATGAAATTGCCGGTCACGACGTTGTTCCAGCCGCCATTGATGCCGATGGCGGCGACGTTGCCGCAAAGGACGTTTCCTTCTATCCGCACGCCGCTTGCCTTCAGGTCAGTATAGATGGCCCAGCTGATGGGCGAGGGCCACTCGTCGGTATTCTCATAATCCGTGGGCCAGAACGTTCCGTCCGCCCTGTTCATCAACTGGCGCGTGCCGGTGACCACATTGGCGCGGATGATGCTGTTTTGCAGGTCGGCCTGCGTGCCCATCAGCTTGATGGCGCCGCCATCGGCGGTTTGCCGGTTGGCGTTTCTCACTTCATTATGTTCGATGACCGCATTGTGGATGGCGTCGTTGCTTTCCCAGATCGAACCGCCGGCGATGCCGAGCTGGGCGGTGTCTTCGACAAGATTGCCGGCGATGCGCACATTGTCGGCGGCATGGAACCAGATGCCGGAGCTTTCGAAATAGACGCGGCCGATATCATGGATGTGGTTGGCCAGCACCTTTGCGCCGCTGGATTTGCCGAACTTGCCATAGACCGTGCCGATATAGATGCCGTCGCCGGCGACATGGCCGATCTCGTTATGGGCGATAAGGACATTTTCGCTTTCGGAAACGTGGATGCCGACGCCGACATTGTCGATCACATTGCCGACCAGCCTCACGCCATCGGAATGCTCCAGCCGGATCGCGCCGAAGCCGCGCATGTCGGTGCCGTATTTGCCGGAACCCTGCGGCGCGCCATCGCGGAATGTAAGGCCGGAAATGGTCATTCCGTCGGCGTCTTCCAGCCGCAGGAAGGTAGGCAGGACGCCGGCGACGATCTTGGCGGATGTGAACGAGGGCGTTGCCGGCATGTAGCTAAGCTGTCCGGCGGTGGCGTCGTACCACCACTCTCGCGGAGCATCGAGCAGCGCGCGCGAGCCGGAAAGGAAATAGCGGCTTCCCTCCGCGCTGAAGAAATAGGCAGTGCCGCCGGTATGGATGGTGCGCGTGCCCGCATCGATCGACAGTACCGGAAGCGTGTCGCTGCCCCATTGGCTGCCGGGCAGGAAACCGCCGACGATATGCGCCACCAATCCGGCCGCGTCCTTCAGTGCCGGCAGGTCGCCGGGGCGGAAGCGAAAGCGTATATTGCCCAGCCAGGCATCGACGTCCGGCTTGTCGGCGAATAGCCAGCCCTTGCGCGGGTCGTTATCGTCGGGCGCATTGGGGTAGCGGGCCTCGTCTTGTACGATGCCGTCGACGAAAAGGTCACCCACGCTTTGGCCGGATGGCAGCCGCAGCGGCGCAACCCAGCGGCCACCGCCCTGGGATGACCATTTCGTCACCGGCGGGCCGCCATGCAGCACCGGCGTTTCACCGCATTTGGCCAGCACGGCCAGCCCGGCATCCTGCGGGCCGAACACGACGGGGCTTGCAAGATAATAATCGCCGCCGCCCATCACGATTGTTGCCGGTCCGCCGGCTTTGCGCGCCGAATCGCGCGCCGTCTCCAGCGTGGCGAAGGGGCCGCTGGCGCGCTGCGCGTCAGCGAGCGGCGCGGCACCGCTCCAGCGGTCGTTGCCTTGCGGAGAGACGTAGAAGACATGCCGCGCCGCGGCCGCGCCTGTTGCCGGAAAGTAGGCGGCCGGCAAGTCGCCTGCCTTCAAATCACCAGCCTTGCAGCCAGCCTGTGCAACCGGACCGACAGGCGAGGAAGGGCCAGCCCGCGCCAGCGCGCCATCCGATCCCAACGGAGAGGCAAGCAGCGCGAGACCGAGGACAAGTACGAACCGCAGCGTCACCGGATTTGTAGCCCGGCCGGCAGGCTTGCATAGCCGGCATGCGGCGCGGGCTTCTTTGCATAGACGGGAGAGTAGAGCGAAAACAGGATGATGGCGGTGGCGAACAGGACGAAAATAGTGTCGTTCTGGACCAGGAAGATGCTTTCGGTCAGGTTCATCACCATGACCATCACCATGAAGACGTTCAGCCATAACCAGCCGTCTTCGGGCGCGCGGCATTGCAGGACGGCGCCCTGATAGGCCGCGCGAATGACGACCAGCATGAACAGGCACATGCCGCCGATGCCGAAGCTGAGCAGCGTGTCGCGAAATCCATTATGGGCATGCGGCGCCATCCACTGGATTTGCGACCAGATCGACCACGCTTCCGGGTTGGCTTCCGTCCAGAAGGCCTGATAGCCGAAGCCGAGCAGGAGATGGCGGCCGATCTCGGCATCCACCAGTTCCCACAGCGGCACCCGGCCGGTCAGCGTGGCGTCCTTGCCAAGCGCCTCCAGCACCGGAACCAGGAATTCGTGCAGCAGGATCAGCAGCACCGCCGCCATCTGGACGAAGAGCATCACGAAGGCGGCCCGGCCGATGCCGCGCGTCTTCGGCAGCACGGTGTAGAACCATGTCAGGCAGCACGCCGAGGCCGTCGCTATGATGGACGTCATCGAGGTGGAGCCGATCAGGCAGGCGATGCTGGCGATCAGCAGTGCGATGGCCGAGCGGCGGTGGCCGTAGGAGCCGTTGGTCAGGACGATGAAGCTTATCAGCGTCAGCACGCTCGCATACCAGCCAAGGGTGTTCTTGTGGATGAAGATGCCGCGCAGCGCCCCGTCCAGCGGCATGCGGGCCAGGCCGGGCGAAATGCCGAGCAGGAGCAGGCTCGGCACGATGCAGGCGCCCAGCGTCATCATCAACAGCAGCAGCAATTGGCGCGGCGTGAAGCGCAAGGCCAGCACATAGGCCAAAAGCACCGCGAAAAGCAGGCCGTTCGCCCGCCGCAGCGTCGTTCCGGGGCTGACCGACCACAGCACGGACACGAACGGCATGGCAAACAGGAAGTGGATCAGCAGGTTTCGTTTGAGCGCGACGAGAAACTGCCGGGAATGCCGCGACAGGATCAGAATGGAGAAGGCGTAGATCGGCAGCGAGACGAAGCGCAGCTTGGCCCTGGCCGCATCGCCAAGGTCGCCGTTCGGATCGGCCAACAGCAGCGGGAAAAGCGCGCCGGTCTGGAGAAACAGGCAGATGCCGGCGCCCCACCATTCGATGGTGCGCCAGCTGACGGTCAGCTGTCCCGTCTCCCGCACACTGAGCGCTTTCATGGCCTAGGCCCGCGCCGGTTGGCGCGGCGGCGGCGATCGCGGAAAACGAGGAGGAACATGGCGGCTCATGGTGGCTCAAATCTTGTTCAGAACTTTTGCGCCGAAGTCCGGTGCTGGAGCCCGGCTCGGAAGTCGGGGCACGATCAGCCGTCCGCGCCGGCAGGGAAATGAATACAAACGACGCCGTGGCTACCTCAAACGCGCCGGCCTACGCCGAAAGACGGTAGCCGGCCGCACCCTTCGGAAACGCCCCGTCAAAGTGCTTATGGCCGCGCGC
>DASYCS010000027.1:0-3194 GCA_036500025.1 Mesorhizobium sp.
TCGACCAAGTCGCTGACCGGCCATTCCCTGGGCGCCGCCGGCGTTCAGGAATCGATCTATTCCATCCTGATGATGCAGGGCCGCTTCATCGGCGAAAGCGCGCATATCGAGAATCTCGACCCCGAATTCGAAGGCATGCCCATCGTTCGCAAACGCATCGACGATGCCCGGATCGACACCGTGCTGTCGAACTCGTTCGGTTTCGGCGGCACCAACGCCACGCTGGTTTTCCAGCGACATAATGATTGAGGGTTCCACAACGATGGACGGACTGATGAAGGGCAAGCGCGGGCTTGTCATGGGCGTCGCCAACGATCACTCGATCGCCTGGGGCATCGCCAGGAAGCTCTCCGAGCAAGGCGCGGAGCTTGCCTTCAGCTATCAGGGCGAAGCGTTCGGACGCCGGGTCAAGCCGCTGGCCGAACAGCTCGGCGCTTCGCTGATCGTTCCCTGCGATGTCGAGGACAGCGCCTCCGTCGCGGCGACGTTCCAGACCCTTGGCGATGCCTGGGGCGGCCTCGATTTCGTCGTCCACGCCATCGGCTTTTCCGACAAGAACGAACTCAAGGGCCTTTACGCCGACACCAGCCGCGACAATTTCGTGCGCACCATGGTGATCTCCTGCTACTCGTTCACCGAAGTGGCGCGCCATGCCGCCGCCCTGATGAAGGATGGCGGCTCGATGGTCACGCTGACCTATGCCGGATCGGTGCGGGTGATGCCCAACTACAACGTCATGGGCGTCGCCAAGGCCGGGCTGGAAGCCAGCGTGCGCTACCTCGCCAATGATTACGGTCCGCGCGGCATCAGGGTCAACGGCATCTCGGCCGGTCCGGTGCGCACGCTGGCCGGCGCGGGCATTGCCGATGCGCGCCACATGTTCAACTACCAGCAGCGCAATTCGCCGCTGCGCCGCACCGTCACCATCGATGAAGTCGGCGGCTCGGCGCTGTACCTGCTTTCCGACCTGGCCTCGGGCGTGACCGGCGAAATCCACTATGTCGATTCCGGCTATCACATCGTCTCGATGCCGACGCTCGATGCGCTGAAGGAGATGGACGGCGCGCGGGAATAGCACCCGCCGCCCGCTATCGCCGCGACGGCGTTTTTCCACTTAAAATTTAAAGCATTGTCGGAAACCCATTTTAAGGGGAATTCCGCTACAAGGTCCCCGACTTGGGGACGTCGTGCATGTCTTTCGACAAAAATCCGAACCGGACGCCGCTTTTTCGGCTGGTTACGATCGCCAGTTCGGGTTTCGGCAGCTTGCTGCTTGGCATATGGGGCCTGCGGTTCGTTTTTGGCGACAGGCTGCTCGATATGCCGGCGCAGACCGTTGTCGCCATCGTTGCCGGGCTGTGCGCGCTTGCGGCCGCCGGCGCGGCGCTGTCGTTCTATGCGGGCATCGATGAATCGGCCGATTACGTCTATAATGAAACGCATTTCGACAAGCTGACCAACCTTTTCACCCGCACCGCCATGGTCGGCAAGATCGCCGAAGCGGCGGCCAGAACCGCCAAGACCGGCAAGCCGGTCTATCTTATCGATGTCGATATCGACCGCTTCAAGCAGATCAACGATGCCATCGGCTACGGCCAGGGCGACGAATTGATCCGCAGCTTCACGCAGCGGCTGCGCGATTACATGCCGGAAGGCGTCGCCATCGGGCGGATCGGCGCGGGCGAATTCGGCGTGCTCTATCCGGATAATGCCGTGACCGGCACGATGGGATCGATCGTCGAAAAGCTCATCGAAGAAATGATGGTTCCCTACCAGCTCAGCACGCATATGCAGTCGGTCAGCATTTCGGTGGGCGTCGTCGCCATGCCCAAGGATGGGACCGATCCGACGCTGGTGCTGCGCCGTTCTAACTTGGCCTTGCAGAATGCCCGCGCCGGCGGCGTCGGCAACTGGTCGATCTTCCATTCCGACATGGGCAAGGTCGCCGACCACAGGCAGTGGATCGAAGCGGAACTTCATCCGGCGTTCACGCGGGGCGAGTTCGATCTCCATTACCAACCGCAATTCGACCTTTCGACCGGAAAAACCGTCGGTTACGAGGCGCTTATCCGCTGGAAACACCCCGAACGCGGCATGATCGCGCCGATGGAGTTCATTCCGGTCGCTGAGGAAACCGGCATGATCATGCCGATCGGCGAATGGGTGCTGCGCAAGGCCTGCACCGACGCCCGCCTTCTGCCCAAGGAGTGCTTCGTGGCCGTCAACATCTCGCCGCTGCAATTCATGGCCAAGGATTTCGTCGGCACCGTGCGCCAGGTGATGGCGCAGACCGGCATCGAACCGTCCCGGCTGGAACTCGAAGTGACGGAAACCGCGATGATGCAGGACCGCGACCGCGCCGCGGACATCCTCAAGCAGCTTTGCGAAATGGGTATTTCGGTTGCCGTCGACGATTTCGGCACCGGCTATTCCAATTTGAGCTACCTGATCGACTTCTCGTTCGGCAAGCTGAAGATCGACCGCTCCTTCGTCAGCCGGATGGACACCGACGCCAGTTCCGGCGCGGTGGTTTCGACCATCGTCGGGCTTTCAAGGGCGCTCGGCGTGTCGATCATCGCCGAAGGCGTCGAGACGGAAGCGCAAGCGGCGCTGTTGCGTGCGGCAGGCTGCGAGGTGGTGCAGGGCTTTCTCTACGGCCGGCCGGCGCCGCTGTCGCTTGACCCAGGCACTGGCAGGGCCGAGCAATATTTGCCGGAAAAGCGCGTAGCCAGCGTGCATTAACGCGCTTTGTCGTCCGATTCAGCGCGCAAAAGACGCTACAATGCCTTGAGAAAGCATCGGAACAGACCGAAAATCGGGGTTCAGCCTCTTTGATTGATCGATGAAGCGCGCATTCAGCGGCGCGCGGCAAACACCTTGAACATCCCTTCCCTGGCGATTTCGCCAAAGGATGAAAACACCGCTCCCAGCGTATCTTCGTAGGGAAGCTGGCGATTGGCGACCATGAACAGCCGCCCGCCCGGCTTCAGCGCCTTTGCCGCAGCGCGCACCATGCCTGCGCCGATTTCCGGCTCCGCCGCGCGCGCGCGGTGGAAAGGCGGGTTCATGACGATGGCATCGTAGCGCTGCTCGACGGCTTCACCCAGCAGATCGGTCCAGAAGAAGCGCACCGGGATTTTCGCATCGGCGATATTCGACTTTGCCGCTTCCAGCGCGTCGAAATCCGCTTCGTG
>DASYCS010000028.1:0-17625 GCA_036500025.1 Mesorhizobium sp.
CTTTTGCGTCCGAAAATGCGGCCAAACCAAGGATAGAGCGGTTTTACCGATTCGGTAAAAACCAGAACCGCTCTAGCGCCGCGCGGCCGCCAGCACGCCGGGCAATTCCTCGGCAAAAATGTCGAGTTCATGGTCGAGGCCGACGCTGACCCGGATGCATCGGTTCAGCACCGGCGCCATCGGCTTGCGGATGAATACGTCGCGCGCCAGAAATCCCTGCATGATCTTGAGCGCGAAGTCGCCGTCGCCACCGCAATCGATGGTGACGAAGTTGGTCGCCGAAGGCAGCGGCTTCAGCCCGTTCGCCTCGGCCACGGCGGCTATTCTGGAGCGGCCGGCGCCGACGCGCGCTACCACGCTTTGCAGCCAGGCCTGATCGGACAGCGCCTCGACCCCGGCGATCTGCGCCATGCGGCTGACGCCGTAATGGTTGCGTATCTTCTCGAAGTTCGAAACGACCGTCCGCTCGCCAAATGCATAGCCGCAGCGAATGCCCGCCAAACCATAGGCTTTCGAGAAGGTGCGCATGCGGATGAGGTTAGGGCGCTCCACGTCGATTGCCGGCAGCGCCGATGCAGGCCCCAATTCGCCATAGGCTTCGTCGAGAACCAGCATGGTGGTTTCGGGCAGCGCCTCGATGAAGCGCACAATTTCAGCGGCGTCCCAATAGCTTCCCATCGGATTGTCGGGATTGGAAAGATAGACCAGCGGCGCGTTTTCCCGGCGGACAGCGGCAAGCAGGCCATCGAGGCTTTCGCGGTCGTTTTCATAAGGCACCGCCACCACGCGGCCGCCAAACGCGGCGATGTGGAAATTGAAGGTCGGATAAGCGCCGAGCGAGGTTACGACCGGAGTACCCGGCGAGACATACATATGGGCAAGCAGCCCGAGCAGTCCGTCTATGCCTTCGCCGACCACGATGTTTTCCGGCGAAATGCCGAGATGCGCGGCGGAGGCGACCTTCAGGTCGTAATTGTCGGGATCGCAATACATCCACATGTCGCGGGCCGCCTCGCCCATGCGGGCGATGACGCGCGGGGAGGGACCGAAACTGCTCTCATTGGCGCCGATGCGGGCGCGAAAAGAACGCCCGCTTGCCCGCTGCTGCGCTTCCGGGCCGACAAAAGGCACGGTGGCGGCAAGGGCGTCGACAACCGCGGTGAGGGCAGGGCGTTTCAGCATTGCGAAGGCTCGGTTGAGAAGGCCTTCTAGCTACAGCGGCTGGCCGGCCCGCACAAGGCATGAACCGGGGAGCGGGTCCACGCGCCGGAAAAGAAAAATGGCGGGCAAATTGCCCGCCATGTTCCGCAAAACACAATCTGTGTTTGCTGAAAGTATCAGCCGCCCGAACCAGCGCCATTCGCGCCGCCGAGCTTCATGGCGTTGGCGCAGAAGTCGTTGTGCTGCTTGTCGGTGTTGGTCTTGCACTGCGACATCATATCGTCCTGGTCCTTCTTGTTCAGGGCCAGCCACGCTGCCTTGAACTCGTCGTCGCCACGCATCGTCTTCATGGAGGAGTCCGTGTAGAACGGAGCCATCATCGCGGCATCGTCCAGTGCCGACGTGCCCGAGCCGCCGCCTGCCAAAGCAGCGCCGGAGATCATGGATAGGGCCATAGCGCCCATGCAAAGCATCTTGATATTCATGACAAAAACCTTTCGTGTTGCTCTTCAGATCGTCCAGCGTCGATCGACTGGAGAACGAACGATCTAGGGAAAAGTTCCACCCTCTGCAAGAGAGAGTCGCGGCGGCTCCGGCCTGGATCAAAGAAGACTTCGCGGGGGGATATAGGTGGCCCAACTAATAGTGAGAGGCAGCAAACCGATGGCGGAGAGGATGGGATTCGAACCCACGAGAAGCTTTTGACCTCTACTCCCTTAGCAGGGGAGCGCCTTCGACCACTCGGCCACCTCTCCGTTGCGCCGCTGGATAGAGAAAAGCCGCGCCACAATCAATGACCCTGCGCGTTTATTAATCGGAATCACCCAAAAATCATTGCCGGATCGTGACTTTTCGCGCCGACCCGAACCGCCGTCCGCCTTCGTGCCGTGGTGATCGCGCGATCTGAAAATTCATCGGCGATGGCCGGAACCGGCATGACTTCGGCGCGTTGAAAATTCATGCGATTGGACCCGGAGTGACGATATGTCGAAGTTACGACACGGCTCAAGCGACGAGCTTGACAGCATACGTCTAAAGGCAATTTCTTATTTCGCGCCGATGATGCTGCATGAGGCATTGCTTCGCCTGTGCAGGGCGGGCGGGGGAGAAAGCATTGATCGTTTCGAAAAAACGATGATTGCAATGATCGAAAAATCCTCGGGAGACGATGCGGATTTCGAGGACATGAAGGAATTCGCGACCGAGCGGCTCTACGAATGTGTCCGCGAGGTGAAATCTTCGCCCGATATGACGCATCCCGTCGAAAGCGTTCAGGCGCGAAGAACGCATGGCCGCTCGGAAAAACCCGAAACCTTGGAAGATCAGCTTCAAAAAGGCCTCGAAGACAGCTTTCCGGCGAGCGATCCGCCCGCCGTCGTCTCGACCGCTATTCCCGGCGCCACAAAACGCCTGGTCGGCACGGATGAAGTCTTGAGGCGAAGGAAGGGCTAGCTGGAGCGTGGCCGGCCCCGGTTTTTGAACCTGTCCGGTTTTTATCCGGTGTATCGCCGGCATATATGCTGCGCGCCGGACGGGACAGGTGCTCGTCTGCCATTTCGTTGGCCAGGAGGGGAAACCGGGAAAATCCTCCCGTTCACCGTACCGTCAGGCCCGGTTGACACGGCCCGCAGCCATCCACAACGCTTGACCCGCCAAAAGGTTCTGTCCACGGGGTGACCGGGCCAGAAAGTCTTCAGCCATTGCCGGAGCGCCGGCGCTCCTCGCGCCATGCAAGCAATGTCTTGAACAGGGGATACACGCAACCGGCGATGATTGCGCCTCCCGCCATCCAGCCCAGCGCGCCGCCGCCGAGCAGTTCGTCGCCGACATAGCTTCCGGCAACGCAACCGATGAAGGCCAGTATAACCTTTAGGATCAGGCCCGGTGACTGCATGCCGATTCTCCTCGCGCTAGGCAGGCACTAAAGCATCAAGCCGCTTTGCGGGCAATCCGGCTGCCGAAGCTGCCGGTGGAGCAATCCGTCACCATCCTTGACGCCGTAAAGCTCGCTCAACGATCGGCGTGAAAAACACAGGTGATGCAGCCACGGGGGTCATCCTTCGCGGCCATGGAGGCAGCGATATATCCGCAGATCAGCGACATGATCAGGGCGATAAGGACCGGGATATGATGCATGCGGAGTTGTAGCGGATTGCCGCGCCAAACCACGAGGCAGGTTCGGCAACGGTCCACCGGAGACCGGCAACGTGGTAAATATCTGGTAAAAAAACGAGTGCGTGGTGTAGCGGCATCGGCGCATTGGCGCTGCGGGAACTGAACCGGCCGCTGCGACGCGGCGATATTGGCGCGATGCCCGACGCCCGTTCGGCCAGGCTAGATTCCAGCCTCGGTGGAGGGGTCTTCGAGCCTGACGAGCTGGTCGGACTTGAAGCCGGCATGCTGCGGGTTCCAGGCATCGCCATCCCGGTTGAACCAATGGCAAAGGATCGATCCCGAGGCCGCCGATGCGTCGGCGATGGTCATTTTGGGGCCGCCCGATTTCAATTGGACTATATCACCGGTCTTAAGCTTGTCCGCCATGATCCATCCTCCCTTTTGATCGAAACGTCAGCTAATCATCAAGCCGGAGCCACGGCAATGCCTCAGCATCGGCGACGCACAGGCGGCGCAGCGAGGCGTGGGATCATTCTTGTCTGGATATCAGCCAAAGTCGCTCGGCCTTCAGGGCAGCGCCGCTTGGGGGCGCGATATCGAGATGATCGAGATATGATTTCGAGGTTGGCCGGCCACAAAACGTCGTGCCCTCCCGGCTTTCCCGCAAAGGCGCGCCGGCCGCTCGATCGCAGCCCGGCCATCGGCAACCGCCATCTCCTTGGGTAGAAACCACCATATCCTAGGTGGAAGATGAGTCCTGTTGGTCGAAGAAGCGGGAGATCGATGTCGGCAGGTCGCCGGTTTCGAGGAACGGCGCATGGCCTTGGCCCGCCACCGTGATCGTTTCCATGCCGGGATGGCGCAGCGTCATCTCGTCCAGCGTTTCTTGCGAAAGCAGCCGTGAATTGGCCCCGCGTATCGTCAGCATGGGAATGCCGGCAAGCGCGTCGAATTGCGGCCACAGCGTCGGCAAAGGCACCGAAAAGTCGAGATTTGCCAGCGTTTCGGTCAGTTTCGGGTCGAAATCCGGCAACCAGCCCTTGTCCGTTTCGCGGTAGAGCGCGTGCGCCATGCGCTCCCAGTCGGCATTGGTCAGCGACGGAAAATCCCGGCCATGCACGGTGGCCTGGTCGGCTGCGACCTGGGCGAAGGGTTTTGGCTTCGGGGCGGCATCGAGATAGGTTTTTATGTGGGCAAGCCCCGCCGCTTCGATCACCGGGCCGATATCGTTGAGGACGATGGCCTTGAGCATGGCCGGGCGCATCGCCCCCAGAACATGGATGATGAGGCCACCGCGCGACGTACCGATGAATCCGGCCGCCTCGACGCCGAGCGCATCCAGCCCTGCCAGCACGTCGCCGGCTTCGGTGACGACATTGTAGTTCTTGACGTCAGGATCATTAGCCGAGCGTCCGCGCCCGCGATAATCGAAGGCGATTACCTGCCGCGCAGTTGCCGCGCGCTGCGACAGATAAAGCGCCAGTTCGTGAAAATCGCGCGCATTGCGGGTCAGGCCGGGCAGGCAGACGATAGGCCAATGCTCGCCATTCGTTTCGCCGTAAAGGCGGGCATGAAGTTCAAGCCCGTCGGCGGCGGCATAGACGAAATCGCAAAACCCCTCGCGCCGCGCCGTCATTGGCCGCGTCCGTTCACCAGGTCGCCGGCGATGTCGTATTTGCCGGTCAGGCGCATCTTGTAGACCTCGTAGTTTTCCATCACGCGCTGCACATAACTGCGCGTTTCGGTATAGGGAATCCGCTCGATCCAGTCGACGACCTCGTCCAGTTCCTTGCCGCGCGGATCGCCATAGCGCGCCACCCACTGCGCCGCGCGGGTCGGGCCGGCATTGTACCCGGCGAAGGTCAGCACATAAGAGCCGTTGAAGCGGCCTAGCTGTTCACCGAGGAAGGCGGCGCCCAGCATCGCATTATAGCCGGCGTCCGTGGTCAGGCGCGCCTGCGAAAACGGCACGCCCGATTTCCTGGCCAGTTGCTTCGCCGTGGCCGGCATCAGTTGCAAAAGCCCGAGCGCGCCGGCCCCCGAAACCGCGCCGATGTTGAATTCGCTTTCCTGCCGCGCGATCGCGTAAGCCAGCGCCTTGCCGGAACCGGAAATATCGGCCGAATCGGGGATCACGCCGATCGGATGCGACAGCGCGCCGACATCGATGCCGCGCGCCGAGGCTATCTTGACCACCCTCAGCGCTAGAAAATCATTGCGCTCGCTTTGCGCCATGGCGGCCAGCAGCGAAAGCTCGCCGGGGCTGGTCAACTGCGCGGCAAGGTCGCGGTAGAGCGCGTCGGCAAAGCGCCCATAGCCCGCCTCTTGCAGCCGCTCAATGGCGCTGACGGCCTCGCGCCCCGCGAAAGCCTGCCGGTCCGCTATCGTTGGCTCAGGATAAATGAGGGTGAGCGCCTGGCGGCCAATTCGCTCGCCGGCCAGTTGGCCGTAGAAGGTGGTGCCATAGCCCGCGGCCTTGGCGAAATACGCCTTGGCGTCGCCGGGGCCGCCCGTCTCGGCGGCGCGCCCAAGCCAGTAATAGGCCCGCGACAGCGAAATCGGCCCTTCCGCCAGCGCGGCGATGCGCGAAAAATGCAGCGCCGCCTTTTTCGGATCGTTCAGTCCGCGCAGCGCGTACCAGCCCGCATGAAACTCGGCTTCCGCTGTGTTGGCCGGGCTTTCCGCTCTATGCCCCGCCACGATGGCGTAGGCCGTTTTCATGTCGCCATGGTCGACAAGCTCGCGCGAAAGCACGCGTCGCTCCACCCACCAGGCATCGGGGTCCACCAGCGCGGCGGCATCGGTGGGAGCCTTGGCGACGATCGCGGCCGCGTCGCCATATTGCTTGCGCCGGCGCAGATATTCGGCCTGCGCAAACAAATAACCGGCCGAGCGTTGCGCCGCAGGCACCGCCTTCAGCAGGTCGGGCGCGGCCTTGTCGCCCCGGATGACGGCTGCCCACGCATCGGCCAATTCCTGCGCGCCGGCAAGCGGGGCGACGCGCAGCGCCGGGTTGACCCGGTCGGCATAGAACATGCGCTCCATGCGAAACCGATGGTCGGCAATCGGGATGATCGCGCCGAATTCCGCGATAATGGCGGCCTCGTCCATGGCCCCGAGCTTTTCCGTTCGCCAGAACGGCGACAGGACAGCTTGCGCGGCCGGCAAATTGCCCGTCGCCACATAGGCGCGGGCAAGCAACACCGTGCCTTCCAGGGTCAATGGCTGGGCGCGGTCGAACGCCTGGATCACTGCCTGCGGCGCCGGGTTTTCACGCGCGAGCGCGCGCTCGCCATTGCGGCGAAGCTGGAGGATGCCCGGCCAGTTGGGCAACATTTTCGCGGTGGCCGCTATCTCGCTGCTCGGCGCCTTGTCGCCGCCGAACATCGCTATCGCCCAACCGAGCACATGCCGGTCGAGCGAATCCGCGGGCAGGCGATCGCGCACGGCGCGGGCACGGTCAATATCGTTGGCGGCCAGCGCGTCGAGACCGCCTTTCAAGGCGTCGATGGCGGGCGCAGCCATCTTTGGGCGAACGAGGGGAACGGTCGACACGGGCGGCGTGTCGAGGCCGGCGTCAAGCGTCGCACTGGGCAACAGCGCGAGAATCACACCAAAAACGATTGATCGATATGGCCGTCCGGCGGTCATCGTGGTCGTGGTTCCTGCCTTGACCCGCTACAGATAGGTCCAACACCTAATTCCTGCTTGTGAAAAGCCGGTGAAATCGAATTTAAATGCGCCTGTGGCCCCGCTGCCGGCCGTCATCTGTTTGTTGCCCCGCAACGATGTCGAGACTATGGTGCGCCGCCGCGCTTTGGGCTAGAAGCCGGGCGGCATTGGAAAAAGCAAGGAAACCTGAAGGTTTCGGGGAGTTTGACGACATGCTGAGAGGCTCGCTTACCGCGCTCGTGACACCGTTCGACAAGGACGGGCGTTTCGACGAGAAAGCGTTTCGCGCATTCGTCGAATGGCAGATCGCCGAGGGCACGACCGGGCTTGTCCCCGTCGGCACGACCGGCGAGTCGCCCACCCTGTCGCATGACGAGCATCGCCAGGTGGTCAAGGTCTGCGTCGAGATGGCCAACGGCCGCGTTCCCGTCGTCGCCGGCGCCGGTTCCAACAATACGCAGGAAGCCATAGGCCTGGCGAAATATGCCGAAAGCGTCGGCGCCGACGCCGTTTTGGTGGTGACGCCCTATTACAACAAGCCGACGCAGCGCGGGCTTTACGCGCATTTCGCCGCCGTTGCCGGCGCGACCTCGCTGCCTGTCATCATCTACAACATCCCGCCGCGTTCGGTCATCGACATGACGCCCGAGACGATGGGGCGGCTGGCGCATGATTTTCCCAACATCGCCGGCGTCAAAGACGCCACTGGCAAGGTGGAGCGTGTTTCCGAACAGCGCGCCACTTGCGGCAAGGATTTCATCCAGCTTTCGGGCGAAGACGCTTCCGCGCTCGGCTTCAACGCGCATGGCGGGGTAGGGTGCATTTCCGTGACGGCCAATATCGCGCCGCGCCTGTGTGCCGAGTTCCAGGCCGCGACGCTGGCCAACAACAAGGATCTGGCGCTGGAGTTGCAGGACCGGCTGTTGCCGCTGCATAAGGCGATCTTCACCGAACCCGGCGTTTCAGGCGCGAAATACGCCCTGTCCAGGCTCGGCAAGATCGAAAACGTGACGCGTTCGCCGCTGATGACCGTCGAAGCCGCGACTGCGGAAAAGCTCGATGCGGCCATGAAGCACGCCGGCTTGATAAATTGAGGGCGAGGGGCCACCTCTCCACATCATGAACCAGGTCAGAAAAGCCGATCCCAACAGCAAGGTCGCCGCGGAAAACCGCAAGGCGCGCTTCAATTATGAAGTGCTCGACACCATCGAGACCGGCATCGTTTTGAGCGGCACCGAGGTCAAGTCGTTGCGCGGCGGCCATGCCAACATCCAGGAATCCTACGCTTCCTTCGAGGGTGGCGAGATATGGCTGATCAATTCCTACCTGCCGGAGTATCTGCAAGCCAACCGCTTCAATCATGAACCGCGCAGGCGTCGTAAGCTGCTGGTGTCGAAGCGCGAAATGGCCCGCTTGTCGCAAAGCATCGACCGCGAAGGCATGACGCTGGTGCCGCTCAAAGTTTATTTCAACGACCGTGGCCGCGCCAAGCTGTTGCTGGCGGTGGCGCGCGGCAAGAAGCTTCACGACAAGCGCGAAACCGAAAAGCAGCGCGACTGGAACCGCGAAAAGGGCCGCCTGCTGAAGGAACGCGGGTAAGGCGCGATCGGCCAGAGGTCGAGGAAAAGCCAGTGATTTGGCTTTTCGGCGACGAACGCCCGGTGCCACAGCGAAGGCCGGGCCGCCATGATCGAACGCTTCGCCGCTTGCGAATCTATCTATCTAGAAATCGCCGTATCTCACTGAAAACGTTCACGAACATTTCCGTGGTCAATACGCCCGTATTGGTGTTGTAGCGCGAGCAGTGGTAGCTGGAAAACAGCGTCACATCGCCGATCCTGCTTTGGCCGCCATGCTTGAACGGATGCGCCGCCACGCGCTCTCCCATTGCCCGCACGGTCGATTGATGCGCGATGGTGCCGAGCGTCAGGATCGCTTCCAGCTTCCTGAACCGCGCCAGCGTCGGGACAAGGAAGGTGCGGCAGGTGGCGATCTCCGCGCCGACCGGCTTGTTTTCCGGCGGCACGCATCGCACGGCATTGACGATGGCGGTGCCCGTCAGTTCAAGGCTGTCGTCTGGCCTGGCCTCGAAGCGGCCGCGCGCAAATCCGTGCGAAATCAGCGTGGAATAGAGCAGGTCGCCGGCATAGTCGCCTGTAAAGGGGCGCCCGGTGCGGTTGGCGCCGCGCAGGCCGGGCGCCAGTCCGACGATCAGCAGGCGTACGCTGTCATCGCCCTCCGGCGGCAGGAAAGCCGGCACGGGCGCGTTGAACCAGGAAGGCTCGCGCTCGCGCCACAACGCGATGAAATCATGCAGCCGCGGGCAAAGCGGGCAGTCGCGGTCAGGCTCAGGGGCGAAGTTCATGCGCAAGGCTCAGTAATCGTCTTCCTCGTCGGCGACCGGGTCTGGCCGGCGGATCGGACGTTCCGAAGGATCGCGGCCTATTTCGGCCTTGAGCGTTGTCAGGTCGATGAAGTGGTCGGCCTGGCGGCGCAGATCGTCGGAAATCATCGGCGGCTGCGAGGCCATGGTCGAAACGACCGAAACCTTGCATCCCTGCCGCTGCAAGGCTTCCACCAGCGTGCGGAAATCGCCGTCGCCTGAGAATATGACGTAATGATCGACCTTGTTGACCAGTTCGAGCGCATCGACCGTCAGTTCGATGTCCATATTGCCCTTGATCTTGCGGCGTCCGGTCGAGTCGGTGAATTCCTTGGCCGGCTTGGTGACGACCTTGAAACCATTATAGTCGAGCCAGTCGATGAGCGGGCGGATCGAGGAATATTCCTGATCCTCCACCAGCGCGGTGTAGTAATAGGCGCGCAGCAGGTAGCCGCGCCTCTGGAAGCTGGCCAAGAGTTTGCGATAGTCGATATCGAAGCCCAGCGCGCGCGATGTTGCATATAAATTGGCCCCATCTATGAAAAGCGCTATCTTTTCGCGGGCATCGAACATGAAAAATATCCTTTTTTGCAATGCGCAACAATTGATAGGATCGATACTGGCACAGTATCGTAAAATTCCGGCTCAAAACTCATTTTAAGAAATAGCGGCGGCTTTGTGACTATCCAGCCTCGTTCCGTCAATATGTAGGCAATTTGACGGAAAGCCGCGCGCTTGTATTTTCGCGGCGTTCGGGTTATGGACCGCACCTGTTTTCCGTCACATCCATACTATGAAAGGGGCATTCATGGCCCGCGTAACCGTTGAAGATTGCATCGACAAGGTCGATAACCGCTTCGAACTGGTGCTTTTGGCCGGTCACCGCGCCCGCCAGATCAGCCAGGGCGCGCCGATCACCGTCGCTCGTGACAACGACAAGAACCCCGTCGTCGCCTTGCGCGAAATCGCCGACGAGACGCTGTCGCCCGACGATTTGAAGGAAGATTTGATCCATTCGCTGCAAAAGCATGTCGAAGTCGACGAGCCGGAGGCCGATGGCGAGGTTCTTGCCGATCAGACCACGGGCGCTGTCGCTTCGAACGATGCCGACGATGCGGAAGAGAACATCACCTTCGACCGCATGACCGAGGAAGATTTGCTTGCCGGCATCGAAGGCCTGGTCGCGCCGGAGAAAAGCGACGATTTCTGACCATTTGAGCGGTAAACGGCCCTTTCGCGCCGGAACGTTCATAGCTATTTATGACATGCGCCGCATATGCTTGCGGCGCATGTTTCATTTTCAGCGTTTGAGAGCCTGCCCATGATGCGTCAGTACGAGCTTGTCGAGCGCGTCCAGCGCTACAAGCCCGACGTAAACGAGGCGCTGCTCAACAAGGCCTATGTCTACGCCATGCAGAAGCATGGCTTCCAGAAGCGCGCCTCGGGCGATCCCTATTTCTCGCATCCGCTGGAAGTGGCGGCGATCCTCACCGACATGCACATGGACGAGGCCACCATCGCGGTCGCCCTCCTGCACGACACCATCGAGGACACCACCGCCACCCGCGCCGAGATCGACGAACTGTTTGGCCCGGAAATGGGAAAGCTGGTCGAGGGCCTGACCAAGCTGAAGAAGCTCGACCTCGTTTCGAAAAAGGCCGAGCAGGCGGAAAACCTGCGCAAGCTTCTGCTGGCGATTTCCGAAGATGTCCGCGTGCTGCTGGTCAAGCTGGCCGACCGCCTGCACAACATGCGCACCCTTCACCACGTTCCCGAAGCCAAGCGCCTGCGCATCTCCGAGGAGACGATGGAGATTTACGCGCCGCTGGCCGGGCGCATGGGCATGCAAGGCATGCGCGAGGAACTTGAAGAACTCGCCTTCCGCTACATAAATCCGGAAGCCTACCGCATGGTCACGGCGCGGCTGGCCGAATTCTTCGAGCGCAACGAGCATGTGCTGGGCGAAATCGAGCAGTCGCTGTCGGGGCTGTTCGTGAAATACACGATCGAGGCGGAGGTAAAGAGCCGCCAGAAGAAGCCGTGGTCGGTGTTCCGCAAGATGGAGGCCAAGGCGCTCTCCTTCGAGCAACTATCCGACATTTTCGGCTTTCGCGTCGTGGTCGGCAGCGTCGAGGATTGTTACCGTGCGCTTTGCGCCATCCATACCACCTGGTCGATGGTGCCTGGGCGCTTCAAGGATTACATTTCGACGCCCAAGCAGAACGACTACCGCTCCATCCACACCACCATCGTCGGCCCATCGCGCCAGCGCGTCGAATTGCAGATCCGCACGCGCGAAATGAACAGGGTGGCCGAATATGGCGTCGCCGCCCATTCCGTCTACAAGGATTTCGGCTCCAAGGAAGGGAATGGCAAGGCCGATGGCGCCCACACCCTCTCCAAGGATACCAACGCCTACGCCTGGCTGCGCCGCACCATCGAGCAATTGGCGGAAGGCGACAATCCGGAGGATTTCCTTGAAAATACCCGTCTGGAACTGTTCCAGGACCAGGTATTCTGCTTCACGCCGAAGGGCATGCTGATCGCGCTGCCGCGCGGGGCCACGCCCATCGACTTCGCCTATGCCGTCCACACCGACGTTGGCGACACCTGCGTCGGCGCCAAGGTGAACGGCCGCGTCATGCCGCTGATGACCGAGCTGAAGAATGGCGACGAGATCGAAATCATCCGTTCCAAGGCGCAGGTGCCGCCGGCGGCGTGGGAATCGATCGTCGTCACCGGCAAGGCGCGCTCGGCCATCCGCCGCGCCACCAAGAACGCCATCCGCAAGCAATATTCCGGGCTTGGCGCGCGCATATTGGAGCGCGCCTTCCAGCGCGCCGGCAAAACCTTCGTCAAGGAAAACCTGAAGCCCGTGCTGCATCGCCTGGCGCGAAAGGACATCGAGGACGTGATGAGTTCGGTTGGACGCGGCGAACTGGCATCGAGCGATGTCATGAAGGCGGTGTTCCCCGACTATAAGGACGAGCGCGTCACCGTCGCCCCGAAGCAGCGCGAGGAAGGCTGGTCGCGCATCCGCAACGCCGCCGGCATGCTGTTTCATATTCCTGGCCGGTCGCGGCGCGACAAAACCATGCGGCCAGAAGATTCGGCGGTGCCTATCCGTGGGGTGCGCGGCGACCTGCCCGTGCATTTCGCCCCGGAAGGCGCCGTTCCCGGCGACCGTATCGTCGGCATCATGCAGCCCGGCTCCGGCATCACCATCTATCCGATCCAGTCGCCGTCGCTGACCGCCTTCGACGACCAGACCGAACGCTGGATCGATGTGCGCTGGGACATCGACGAAAACAACAAGGAACGTTTTCCCGCGCGCGTGTCGGTCACCGCCATCAATGCGCCGGGTTCTCTTGCCGATATTGCGCAGGTTGTTGCCTCCAACGACGCCAACATCCATACGCTTTCGATGATACGGACAGCGCCGGACTTCACCGAGATGCTGATCGATCTCGAAGTATGGGATCTGAAGCATCTGAACCGGCTGCTTTCGCAGCTCAAGGACAATGCCAGCGTCAGCGAAGCGCGGCGCGTCAATGGTTGATGCGGGGCTGGTTCGGGGCTGATGCGAGCCAATAAGGGCCAATAAGGAACGATTACGCAATGAACACGGCTGAAGTGCTGGACATTTTTCGCGAGGCGGGCGCTGTGCTGGAAGGGCACTTCATCCTGACTTCCGGCCTGCGAAGCCCGATATTCCTGCAAAAGGCGCGGGTGTTCATGCATGCCGACAAGACCGAGCGCCTGTGCCGTGCGCTGGCTGCAAAGATACGCGAAAAGGTGCCGGGCAAGATCGACTATGTCGTCGGTCCGGCCATCGGCGGCCTCATTCCCGCCTATGAAACCTCGCGCCATCTCGGCGTGCCGGCCATCTGGGTGGAGCGCGAGCAGGGCGCGTTCCGCCTGCGCCGCTTCGAGATCGAAAAGGGCGCGCGCGTCGTCATCGTGGAAGATATCGTCACCACCGGCCTGTCGATCCGCGAAACCATCGATTGCCTGCGCCAGCTCGGCGCGGAGGTGGTGGCGGCCGCCTGCATCATCGACCGTTCCGCCGGCAAGACCGATGTCGGCGTGCCCTTGATTGCCCTGGCCGAATATGAGGTGCCGGCCTATCCGGCGGATAATCTTCCCCCGGAACTCGCCGCCCTTCCGGCGGTAAAGCCCGGCAGCCGCAATATTTGAGGTTGTTTGCGCGAAAAATTAGGCGGTAAAGTCGAGTTATGTTGTTCAAACGCAGGATTGCGGAAAGCTATTGGGATCGTTTTCGCGTGTGGCTGTGGCCGCGCCGTTCGTTTTCCCGCTCGTTGCAATATTTCTCCAAGCGGATTTTACGGCTGCGCGCGACCCCGCATGCGGTGGCGGCGGGCGTCGCCGCCGGCGTATTCGCCTCGTTTTTCCCGCTCGGACTGCACTTCATCATGGCCGCCCTTGTCTGCTGGCTGATTGCCGGAAACCTGGTGGCGGCCCTGCTGGGCGCGGCAGTCGGGGGAAACCCGCTGACGGTCCCGATCCTGTGGGGCGCGTCGTGGGAGACGGGCAAGCTCATCCTGCACGGCCATCTGGCCAATCACGGTTCGCCGGGCCATCTGGGCGAGATGCTGCGCGACATGAGTTTCAACCAGCTATGGGGGCCGGTCCTGAAGCCGCTGGCCATCGGCGCCATCCCGCTGGGCCTCGTCTTCGGCGTTCTTTTCTATGGCGTCACCCGCTGGGCGATGGCGACGTTCCAGGAGCGGCGCCGCAAGCGGCTGGCCGAAAAGGCCGCCAGGCAGCTCTCGCTTGCCGACAAGGCGGACGGCGTCGGTTCCGCCCTTCGATGATTATCGGCATAGGCAGCGACCTGATCGATATCCGCCGCATCGAGAAATCGCTCGAACGCTACGGCGAACGCTTCATCCAGCGCATCTATACCGATATCGAGCAGCAGCGCTCGGAAGGCAGGCGCGCGCGCGCTGCTTCCTACGCCAAGCGGTTCGCGGCCAAGGAAGCATGCGCCAAGGCGCTCGGCACCGGGCTGTCGCAAGGCGTGTTCTGGCGTGACATGGGCGTCGCCAATCTTCCCGGCGGCAAGCCGACCATGCAGCTTTCGGGCGCCGCCGCCGAAAGGCTGGCGAAAATGCTGCCCGCCGGCCATCGCGCCGAAATCCACCTCACCATCACCGACGATTATCCGCTTGCTCAAGCCTTTGTGATCATCGAGGCGTTGCCTGCCGAAATACCGCCGCACTAGTGGCGGCAATGACGTTGCCCAGCGCGTGCCTAGCCCCTATACAACCAACGCGTAGATTGAGGACGAGATGAGCGTGGCTGAAAAACCCCAGAAAAAAGCCGGTGGGCTTGGCGAAACCGTCAGCGTCATCGTCCAGGCCCTGTTGCTGGCATTGGTGATCCGCTCGCTGTTCTTCCAGCCTTTCTCGATCCCGTCCGGTTCGATGCGCCCGACATTGCTGGAAGGCGACTATCTGTTCGTCACCAAATGGGCCTATGGCTATTCGCGCTATTCGCTGCCCTTTTCGCCGAATATTTTTTCGGGCCGCATCTGGGGTTCCGAGCCGAAGCGCGGCGATGTGGTCGTGTTCAAGTTCCCGCCGGACCCGTCGGTGGATTACATCAAGCGCGTCATCGGCCTGCCCGGCGACAAGATACAGATGAAGGACGGGCAACTGTTCATCAACGGCGTCGGCGTGCCGCGCGAGAAAGTCGGCCAGATCGACAATCCCGACGTCACCGAGGTCGACCGTCCCGTCGACGTCTACCGCGAAACCATGCCCAACGGCGTGTCCTACGATACGCTGGACCTTACCCAGAACGGGCTTGGCGACAACACGCGCGAATTCGACGTGCCGCCCGGCCATTATTTCATGATGGGCGATAACCGCGACAATTCCAGCGACAGCCGCTTTACCGTCGGCTACGTTCCCGACGAAAACCTTGTCGGGCGCGCCAATATCATTTTCTTCTCGATCGCCGGTGGCGCCAGCCCGCTCGAAATATGGAAATGGCCGACCGACATGCGTGTCTCGCGCCTGTTCCACTTCATCAACTGATGGGCTTGAACCGGCCCAAGGGTGACGCGCTGGCAAAGGCGCTGGCGGACAGGACAGGTTACGCGTTCAAGGATTTGCGCCTGCTTGAAACGGCGCTTACCCATTCCAGCGCCGTCAGGGCGGTCGCCAACAATGAGCGCCTGGAATTCCTGGGCGACCGCGTGCTCGGCCTGATCGTCGCCGACATGCTGTTTCGCCGGTTTCCCGAGGCGCGCGAAGGCGAGATCGCGCCGCGCTTCAACGCGCTTGTCGACGCCCGCACCTGCGCCGAGATCGGTTCGGAACTGCAACTGGCCGATTTCGTGCGCGCCGACGCCGCCCTCAAGGCGCGCACCCGCGGCTCGGGCGCGAACTATCTGGCCGATGCTGTCGAGGCGCTGATCGCCGCCATCTACATCGATGGCGGCATCGATGCCGCGCGCGGTTTCGTCCTGCGCTATTGGGAACCGCGCCTGAGCATGGTGATCGCCAAGCCGGCGAACCCGAAATCCGAATTGCAGGAATGGGTGGCGCGAAAGAGCGACGCTCGCCCCGAATACGCCATCGAAAAGCGCGAGGGACCGGACCATCAGCCGGTATTCACCGTATCGGTGACGGTGACCGGCTTTGCGCCCTCGCTTGGCGCGGGAGGCTCGCGCCGCGTCGCCGAAGAAGCCGCCGCCACCTCGTTTCTTGTGCGCGAAGGCGTTTGGACCGACGAAGGGAATGCTGAATGACCGGCCCGGATGACACGCCTGCGGCGCAGCCTGCGACGCGCTCTGGCTTCGCGGCCCTGATCGGTGCGCCCAATGCGGGAAAATCGACGCTTCTCAACCAGCTGGTCGGCGCCAAGGTGTCGATCGTCACCCACAAGGTGCAGACCACGCGGGCGCTGGTGCGCGGCATCGCCACGCATGAGAACGCGCAGATCGTGTTTGTCGACACGCCCGGCATCTTCAAGCCGAAGCGGCGGCTGGACACGGCGATGGTCACCACCGCCTGGGGCGGCGCCAGGGATGCCGATATCGTCCTGGTGCTGATCGATGCCGAGCGCGGCATCCGGGGCGACGCCAACGCCATCCTCGAACGGCTTAAGGATGTGCGCCAGCCGATGGTGCTGGTGCTCAACAAGGTGGATCGGGTCAAGCACGAGACGCTGTTTGCGCTGGCCGAGGCTGCAAACGAGCGCGTGCCGTTCAAGCGCACCTTCATGGTGTCGGCGCTGACCGGCTCCGGCTGCAAGGATTTGCTGGACTATCTGGCCGAAGCGCTGCCTGCCGGCCCCTGGTACTACCCGGAAGACCAGATTTCCGACCTGCCCATGCGCCAGCTTGCCGCCGAAATCACGCGCGAGAAGCTCTATTTGCGCCTGCATCAGGAACTGCCTTATTCATCCCATGTCGAAACGGAAAGATGGGAAGAGAAGAAGGACGGCTCGGTGCGGATCGAGCAGGTCATCTATGTCGAGCGCGACAGCCAGAAGAAGATCGTGCTCGGCCACAAGGGCGAGACCATCCGCGCCATCGGCCAGTCCGCCCGCATGGAGATCGCCGGCATCCTTGAGCAGAAGGTTCATCTGTTCCTGTTCGTGAAGGTGCGCGAGAATTGGGGCGACGATCCCGAGCGCTACCGCGAAATGGGCCTCGACTTCCCGCACTGAGGCGACGCTTTTTTGTCGGCGCAATAAAGCCGCCTAACATATTGAACGATAACCATTATGCTTTGCCTGACGCCGCAGGTCCCGCTGCCGATGCTTCGGCCTGCGCACGCTCCAATCTCAAAATGTGGCTAATTTAGCACAGTCCTATAACGCTGTTTCGCCACCGCGCGAAGCCGCGGCGCGGCCGTGTATTTTGTCGTCCAACTGTCATACGCGCTCCCTATAGGCTGGCCTTTCCCGATGCCCGGAGCCGCTGCCGGGTGGAAGGAAATCCGTTCGGTTTGAACGGCCTTTTTGGGACAAGGCGGCGGGGACCTTTCCTGGCGACGACAAAGGAGACGGCGACACGCGCCGCACCCTTATCCGTGCCCGGATCGATATTATTGCAAACAGTTTTACTGGAGAGATCAGGAAATGAACATCAAGAGCCTTCTTCTCGGCTCCGCTGCGGCGCTCGTCGCAGTTTCCGGCGCGCATGCCGCTGACGCGGTCGTCGTCGCCGAACCCGAACCGGCTGAATATGTGCGCATCTGCGACGTGTACGGCGCCGGCTATTTCTACATTCCCGGCACGGAAACCTGCCTGCGCGTCGG
>DASYCS010000029.1:0-3587 GCA_036500025.1 Mesorhizobium sp.
CAGGGCAAGGCCGGCTTCATGCGCGCCGAGCATGGCCATGGCGTCGACGTGATGCGCGTGATCAAGCAGGCGCTCGACCCGCTGAACATCCTTAATCCAGGCAAGATTTTGCCGTCCGGCCAATGATGCCCGCGCGCAACGATTGCCTCTTTATCGAAACGGCGATGCAGGTAGAGTGCGCACGACCAGAAACGATTGACTGGAGCTGATGCTCGCCCGCCTGTTCGTAATTGTCGGAGGCCTGCTTGTGCTGGCGCTGTGCGCGGCGCTGGTCGGGCCGTATTTTGTCGACTGGACCGGCTACCGCGCCGATTTCGAGCGTGAGGCAAGCGCCATTCTTGGCCGCAGGGTCACCGTGCAGGGCGATGCAACGGCGCGGCTGCTGCCGTTCCCCTCGGTGACGTTTTCCAATGTTTCCGTCGCCGGCGGACCGGACGGGCAACCGGCAATGACGGTGGAAACCTTTTCCATGGATGCCGAGCTGGCGCCGTTCCTGCGCGGCGAAGCGCTGATCTTCGACATGCGGCTGGTGCGGCCCAAGGCAACCATCGACATTGCCGACAATGGCGCGGTGGACTGGGCGGTGCGGCCGTCCTCGCCCCTCCACCTGGACCAGATTTCAATCGAGAAGCTGACTGTGACGGACGGGCAGATTTCGCTGCATCACGCGGCCGGCGGGCGCAGCCATATGCTGTCGGATATCAATTCGACGGTTTCGGCGAAGTCGCTGGCGGGTCCATGGCGGCTGGACGGCACGCTGAAACTCGACGGGCTGAGCGCCAAGCTGACAGCATCGACGGGCCGCGCCGAGCCGACAGGGCAGATGCGGCTGCGGCTGCACATCGACCCCGACGCCTATCCGCTGGTGATCGAGAGCGACGGCAACGCCGGCATGAAGAATGGCGCGGCAGTCTATTCCGGGCAATTCCGCATCGCCGAAGACGAAGCAAACGAGGTGCGGCTGCGCGGCACGGACGGCGAGACGGTCAAGGTGAAGGCGATTAAGGCGGCAAAGACGGATAAAGCCGCGAAAGCCGCGCCGGCATATCGGCTCACGGGCAAGTTCGCGCTGGATCACCAGAAGCTTGGCATCGACGAGTTCCACTTCGAGACGGGGCCGCTGGACAGCCCCTATGCCGCCGACGGCAAGGCTTCCATCGATCTTGGCGCCAAGCCCAGCTTCACCGTCGAGGCGAGCGGCGCGCAGGTGCAGTTCGACGAAACGGTCGGCGGCGAGACAAGTACCGCGCTGACGCTGAAGCAGCGGGTCGGGGCGCTGGAGCGGACGCTGCTTGCGCTGCCGAAGCCGACCATTCCGGGCGTGATCGAGGTGAGGCTTCCGGCAGTCGTTGCCGGCGACACCATCATTCGCGACGTGCATCTTTCGGCGGAACCGGCCCCCGCCGGCTGGACGGTCAAGTCGCTGGAGGCGACGCTGCCCGGACGCACGAAGCTGGAGGCCAAGGGCCTGCTCGGCATCGAGAAGAAATTCGGCTTCACTGGTTCGCTGCTGCTGGCGGTGGCGCAGCCATCGGGTTTCGCGGCCTGGCTGTCGAAGGATGTGGACGAGGCGATCCGGCGGCTTCCCGCTGCCGGGTTCAAGGCCAATGTCGAGATGAATGACGAGCGCCAGACGTTCAACGATCTGGAATTGATCCTCGGCAAGGCGAAGTTTTCAGGGCGCATCGATGCAAGAACGCCTGCCGATGCCAGGCCATCGATGCAGATGAAGCTTAGTGGCGGCGAACTCGATGTCGATGGGCTGACCGCGTTCGCCTCGCTGTTCGTCAGCGACAAGGGCGCGAACCGCTTTCCCGACCGTGACGTCGATTTCGAGGTCGATGCCGGCCCGGTGACGGCAGGCGGGCTGACCGCCGATACGCTCGATACGGCGCTTCGGCTGCGCGACGGAGCGCTGGAGGTGGACCGGCTTTCCATCGGTGGATTGGCCGGCGCGTCGATCAGCGCAACCGGCCGATTGCAGGATTTCCCGGCCCATCCGAGCGGCAAGCTCGACGCTTCGCTGGTCGCGGTGGACTTGAAGCCGCTGGTCGATGCCGCCGTCCGGCAATATCCCGCCAGCCCGGCCCTGAAGGGTCTCGCGGCGCGGGTGGCTGCTTACCCCGAACTGTTGCAGGACGCGCAGATCGATCTGGTGGCCAGTGCGGCCGCCAATGGCGACGGCACCACCGGATTGGCGCTGAGCGCGGAAGGCACTGCCGGCGGCACGGCTTTTTCGGCCTCTCTGTCGGGAAAGGGAACGCCGCAGACCCTTCAGGATGCGCCGCTGGCGCTGACGTTCAATGCGAAGAACAGCGACGCCACGACGCTGCTGGCGCTTTACGGACTGCCGGTGCTGCCGCTTGGCGTGGTTGGTGAGGCGAGCACCGATCTGTCCGCCAAGGGCATGCTGACCGAGGGGCTGACGACGGCGTTCAGCCTTTCCGGGCAGGACTTCAAGGCCGGGTTCGACGGCGCAGTAGCGCTTGGCGAGCAAGGGCCGAGCGCCAAGGGCAAGATCACGCTGGACGCGGCCGATGCTGAGCCGTGGCTGATGACGACGGGCATGGGCCTGCCCGGCATGGGCACGGGCATGGCGGCGAACTTTAGCGCCGATGCAGATTATGCAAACGGCCTGCTGGTGCTGGACGGACTTTCCGGCGCGATCAACGAGGCGGCCGTTTCGGGCGATCTCAATGTCGATGTGAAGGACGGGCAGCCGCATCTGGCCGGCGCGTTGGTGCTGGACGAACTCGACCTCGACCCAATGGCGGTGACGCTGTTCGGTGACGAAGCCTTCGTCGGGGCAGGGAGCGGCAAGGGCTGGCCGACAGCCCCGTTCAGCGAAAAGTCGGCTACGCCGTTCAGCGCCGATCTCGATATCAGCACGGCCGCGCTTTCGGCGGGCGCGTTCGCCACGGCCTATGACGCTTCATTGGCGTTGAAGCTCGACCAGAGCGGCATCCGCCTTTCGGACATGAGGGGAAAGCTTTATGGCGGCGCGCTTTCCGGCTCATTCGAGTTGAAGAACAATCAGGGCGCCGGGCTGTTTTCCGGCCAGATGAAGCTTGGCGATGCAGACCTGTCGAAAATGTTGCCGGATGGCGGCTTGACCGGCAAGGCCGATCTGTCGACCGAACTTTCCGCCGGCGGCAAATCGGTCGATGGGATGATCGCCGCGCTTTCCGGATCGGGCACGGCCTCGCTGAAAGGCTTGACGGTTACGGGCGTCAATCCGGACGCGTTTGCGGCTCTTATCGCCAAGGCGGATGCGGTTGGGCGGGATATCGACGCGGCCAAGACGGCCGGGTTTGCGCCGCAGATTGCGGGCGAAGGCAATTTCGCGGCGCGCGATACGCAATTTGCCTTTACGGTCGCCAATGGCGTGTTGCGCGCGCCGCCGGTCAAACTGGAAAACAAGGCGGCGACGCTGACGGCCAACATTGCCGCCGACCTTGGCTCAACCACAGCATCGGCCAAGGGCAGCGTGGCCTACAAGCCCGGCGACGAGGTATTGGTCGGCTCGGAACCGGTGATGAATTTCGATATCGAAGGGCCGCTTGGCGCGGTTGGCCGCACGTTTGACA
>DASYCS010000030.1:0-22228 GCA_036500025.1 Mesorhizobium sp.
TTGTCGATCAGGCCGACCGCGGCCGCTGCGGCATAAAGCACAAAGGCGAATTCGCCGCCCTGCGCCATGATGACGGCGCGCTCCAGCGCCTCGCGGTGACCGGTTTTCAGGAAGCGGGCGACGCCGTAAATGCCGACGGCCTTCATCACCATATAGGCGACGACATAGATGGCGATCAGCTGCCAATTATCGGCAACGACCCTAAGATCGAGCGACATGCCCACCGCCAGGAAGAACAGGCCAAGCAGGATGCCGCGAAAGGGCTCGATATCGACTTCGAGCTGGTGGCGAAACGTCGATTCCGACAGTAATACACCAGCGAGGAATGCGCCCATCGCCATCGACAGGCCGCTAAGCTGCATGACGAGCGCCGACCCCAGCACCACGAGAAGCGCTGCCGCCGTCATCACCTCGCGGGCGCGGGAATCGGCCAGAATGCGGAAAAACGGGTTGAGCAGATAACGCCCGGCGATAACCAGCCCGGCGATTGCCGCAAGTCCGATGCCGATTTCTGCAAGCCGTTCGGACAGGCTGGTTTCCGCGCCACCCGGCGCAAGAAAGGCAACCAATGCCAGCAGCGGCACGATCGCCAAATCTTCGAGGAGAAGAATGGAGATTACCCGTTGCCCCTTGGGGGCGGCGATGTCGCCGCGCTCCTCCAGGACTTGCATGACGATAGCCGTGGAAGTGAGCACGAAGCCGGTGCCGGCCAGGAAGGATTGCGCAACCGGGAAGCCACCGAGCCAGCCGATGGCTGTCAGCAGGAGCGCGCAAACGCCGACCTGCAATGCGCCGAGCCCAAAGATTTCGCGCCGCAGTCCCCATAGGCGAGACGGCTGCATTTCGAGGCCGATGATGAACAGGAACATCACCACGCCAAGTTCGGCGACATGCAGGATGGTCGCGGATTCGGTAAAGATGCCGAGGCCGAACGGTCCGATGACGACGCCGGCTGCCAGATATCCGAGGATAGAACCGAGGCCGGCCCGCTTGAAGATCGGAACCGCGACCACGCCGGCGGCAAGCAGCGCCACCACCTGAACCAGATCACCGGCCGAGCCTGCTTCTACCGCCATTCCTGCCTTTTCCGATCCATGGAGCGCGGATATCCACCGCTCGTCTTGGCCAAGATAGGAGTTCCCATGGCGCGAGAACAGCCTGAAAAAGGCCGGCGGGCGTTCACTTTGCGGCCAAATGGCAGATCATGGGCGCAAACGACGCGATGGAACGCGGCAGCGGTGGAAAGACGAATTAGTTCGGTGCGATAGAGCCTACTTCGGTGACGTCCAGCCGCTTCATGCTCATGCCGATGACCGGGATCATCTGCTTTTCGACCTTCACGGATATGGTGACGATCATCGAGCCGTCATCGGGAAGGCGTGCCTGCATGACGCCTCGCAACTGCTTGCGGTTTATGCCGAAAACGACCTTGTGCGGATCGACGACATTGCCGGAAATAATGTCGAGGCCAGCGCCTTCGGAGCCGCCCATGAAGCTGCCCTTGTAGCCGTCCCGACCGCCATTCTCGATTTTTGCCGACATTTTCTGTGTGAAGACGCCGACGCGGCAGCCGCCGTCAAGCGTCATGCCGATCTTTCCCTCGGGAGTGGAACCGGTGAAGTTGCAGGTGAATTTCGTACCCTTGTATTTGCCGGCGACAATTTCGCCCGGCCCGGCCCAGTGACCTTCGATGGACTGGAAGAACTGCTTGTCCTGATCGGCGCTGAAGGCGTTCGCCGTTGCCCCGACAGTCATCGACAGAGCAAGCGCAAAGGGCATTACGCAAGGGTAGATTGCGCTTTTCATCGATAGCACCCGGAACAAGTTTTCATGCGGTGGACATTTGCCCGAACCATGAACAAGATTGGTTAATGCTTCGTCACCCGGCGCGTGCGCAAGGGTGTTTTGAGCTGGGTGCTGCGGTTAAATCCGGCTCAGGAAGACGGTTTCGACCGCGCTGTCGCAAACGACGTCAGGGCAGAGAGAAAATCACCCATGCCGGGCCGCCTGACGGCGGTGAAGGGCAGGGGCCTTGCCGTTTCCATGGCCGCGATTCCGATTCGTGCCGTCATCATGCCGTTCACGACACCTTCGCCAAGCTTGGCGGAAAGCCGCGCCGCAAGGCCGTGGCCGACGATCTGCTGAACGAAACCATCGCCGATGGCGATGGAGCCGGTAACGGCCAGATGGGCAAGCACGCTGCGCGCCAGCCGGAAAAACCCCAAAGTTCCCGGTCGTCCGCCGTAAAGCTCCGACAGCCGCCGGATCAGGCGGCCCGCTTCAAACACGACATAAGCGACATCGACCAGTGCGCGCGGGCTGACCGCCGTAACCAGCGACACTCGCTTGGCCGCATCCAGGATCATGATCTTGGCGCGGGCGTCGAGCGGCCCGAGGATTTCGGTTTCGGCAAGCCGCATGAGATCGCGGCCATCGATGATATCGTCCTTCAGTTCGGCCAGCGCCCGGCGGCCTGCCGCCGTTTCAGGCTTGCCGGCGACGAATTTCGTCAGTTCGCCAACCACGCGCCTGGCTTCCTTGCCATCATTGCGATTGATGGCGTCCAACGCCCGACCTTGCAGTTTTTCCACTTCGGCCAGGCGGGAAATCGCCAGAAATTCGCGCGCAAGGATGACGGCGAGCGCCGCTACAGCGATGATCGCCACCGCAAAGGCCAGCCAGCCGAGCCACGGCGCATGCTGGAAGAGGTCGCGGATAAGTCCGTCTACCCACAGGCCTATGCCAAGGGAGACCAGAACGCTGAAAGCGCCGAGGAAGATATGCGCGAGAAGGGAGCGCTTTTTCGGCGCGCTGGCTGGCGGCGGCTCGGCTGAAACGATGTCGGGTTCATCGAAAACGTCGAATTCGGCCGGCGCGACAGTGACCGCTTCGGTCTTCATCGCCTGCGGCTTCCTGGCCGGATGCGATGACCCGCCATCGCGGCCTGCGGAAGTTGGGCGCTCTGCCGGATCGATTTCAGGCTCCATGCGGAAGGCCGTCGGTTTTCGTGGCGCCATCATGCGAGGCGATCTCCGATGAGGAACTGCAAGGCGCGGTCCAGCCGGATGTGCGGCAGGGACAAGGTGACGCCTTCGGCGGTTCGTTCAAGTTTTGGCGGGCGAAAGCGCACGAAGCGGATCAGCGGATCGGTGCTGCCTTGCTCGGCGGCTATAAAGGCTGCTCCGGGCTTTTCCGGCAGGTCGCCCGGAAATATGGCTGTTTCCGTCTTTCCGTCGAAGATTTCGCCATCGATCCGCTCTCCTTCAAGCGGCGTGCCGATGATGACTGGAAGTACGTCCTGCCCTTGCTTGACCGTGCCTTCGCGTGTGGCGCGCACCGCCGCCATGGCGACGACGTCGACCTTTGCGCCGGTGAAATTTGCGCGGGCAATGGCACGGTCGGCGAGGCGCCGCACGATTGCCTGCAAGCGGTCATGGCTTTCATGATGCAGATGGTCGGCCTTGGTCGCGGCGATGAGAATGCGGTCGATCCGGCGCGAATAGATGTCGGTGAGGAAATTGCCGCGGCCGGGGCGAAAACAGGCAAGGATTTCGGTCACGGCGCGCTCAAGATCGGCCACGGCGGCGGGACCGGCGTTGAGCGCCTGTAGCGCATCGACAAGCACGATCTGCCGGTCGAGGCGCGCAATATGTTCGCGGAAGAACGGCTTGACCACATGCGTCTTGTAGGCCTCGTAGCGGCGTTCCATCATCGCATGCAGCGAACCTGTTCGCGCGCGTCCCGCATCAAGGTTGGGCAGGGGCGCGAAAGTCAGCGCGGGCGATCCCTCAAGGTCGCCCGGCATCAAAAACCGGCCCGGCGGCAGCGTGGAAAGCGCCCGTTCGTCCTGCTTGCAGGCCTTCAGGTAGGCGGCAAAGCTTTCGGCCAGCCTGCGCGCCGTCATCTCGTCGGCATCCGAACCGGGATCGACGGGAGCGCTAACGTTGCGCCAGTGTTCCGACAGGTCGGCCCGCACAGGCAGCGCCGCCATTTCGAATGCTTCCCGCGAAAATTCGGCGAAGGATTTGCCGAGCAGCGGCAGGTCGAGCAGCCATTCACCTGGATAATCGACAATATCCACGGAAAGCTTGCCGGCGGAAAACATGCGGTTCCAGCCGGACGCCGATTCATATTCGATGGTCAGGCGCATTTCTGAAATGGCGCGCGTCGAATCCGGCCAGACACGGTCATCGACCAGCGCCGCGATATGATCCTCATACTGAAAACGCGGAACGGCGTCATCCGGCTGCTGTTCGAGGAAGGCGCGCGCGATGCGGCCCGATTTCCGGGCTTCAAACAGCGGCAGCCGCCCGCCATGCACCAGATTATGCACGAGGGAGGAAATGAACACCGTTTTGCCGGCGCGCGACAGGCCGGTAACGCCGAGCCGGAGCGAAGGAGAAAAAAGCCCCGTCGCCCGCCCGGCCAGCGTATCGAGCGCGATCCGGGCTTCGTCGGCAAAGGAAGTCATCGATGATGCCAATGGAGACTCCCTCGGTCTTTCTACCAGAATATAGGCAGTAGCGGGCGCTTTGGAATATCCGGCTGAACTACATCTCCGCCGGTGTCAGGAAAACTTCCAGGTAACCGCTTCCAAGCCTGGCTTCGCCGAGGCTGCCTTCAAAGCGTATCGCTGCAAGGCCGCAGGTGGGAAAGCCATAAGCCAGCGTAGCCCTGGCGGTCTCGTCGCCGTCGCCTGAAACAGCCAAGGCAAGGTCTTCCATCATCGGGTTGTGACCGATGAGCAGCAGCGAGCCACGGGCGCCATTTTCACGGATGGTAGCCAGATAGCTGTTGGCGTCGCCGCTATAAAGCACGTCGGTGAAGACGACGCGGCCGGTATCAGCGTTGGCGGCAAGGCCCGCCAGGGTTTCGCGCGCACGCAGCGCATTGGAACAGATGGTCAGGTCGGGAACATGGCGGCCGGCGCGCATCGCCGCGCCCAGCGTTTCGGCATCGGCTATGCCGGACGCATCGAGCGGACGGTCGAAATCGCGCACTCCGGGCATTGCCCATCCGGCTTTCGCGTGCCTGACAAGATAGAGCCTGCTCACGCACCCCTCCCATTGCACAGGGCGCGCATTTTACCCCGGTGAAACAGGATTAGCCGTCGCAAGCGCTTTAAGCAACGTCGCCGCAATTGCGGCTAAGCGCAACGATACAAACGAAATTAAGGCCGTATGATTGACGGCCGGCATGGATGCGTTCGTCGGTACAAATCGATTCAATAATGCCTGTTCCCGATACCGTTTGCTCTTGTGCGCGCTCCGACTGACGAATATATAGGCCCCAAATTGTGGGTTTTCGGGTGAGTCGAATGAACGAAATCGCAGCAACCGATTACGTGCCTTCCGAAGACGAGCCCTTCATGAACGAACGGCAAAAGTCTTATTTCCGCCAGAAGCTGCTTACCTGGAAGAACGATATTTTCCGCGAGGCGCGTGAAACCCTCGAAATCTTGCAGCAGGAAAACGCGAACCACCCCGACCTTGCCGATCGCGCATCGTCCGAAACCGACCGCGCCATCGAGCTTCGTGCCCGCGATCGCCAGCGCAAGCTGATTTCCAAGATCGATTCGGCGCTTCAGCGGCTGGAAGAGGGCACGTATGGCTATTGCGAAGAGACGGGCGAGCCGATTGCGCTGAAGCGTCTCGA
Organism: Mesorhizobium sp.; assembly: GCA_036500025.1. GTDB lineage: Bacteria > Pseudomonadota > Alphaproteobacteria > Rhizobiales > Rhizobiaceae > Mesorhizobium. The sequence goes on from DASYCS010000030.1 coordinate 5,656, forward strand.
TGCGCGCCCGATCGCAACTCTGTCGATAGAGGCGCAGGAACGTCATGAGCGCCGCGAAAGAGTTTATCGCGACGATTGATGCGCCTGAATATCCAAGCATTAATTCGCCAGACACCGATCCGAATGGCCGCTGATGCGGCCATTTTCATGTGCCTCGTACGGTTGGTTGAGACCGCGCCCTTAAGGCATGAGCCTTATTTTTTGTGGGTTGAAAGTTCGCCCAGGAGCTTTGTCATCTCGTCGTCGAGAGAAGCGGAAGCCCGCTTCGAGGACGATGGCTGCGGCGTTGGTTTGTCGGACGAAAAATCCTCCAGCGATACGTCAAGCTCGCTCATGAACGCTGCGTCGATGTCATCGGGTTCAGAGATTTCCATCCTGGGAGCCGCATGGGGAGCCGGCGTTTTTACTGCCGGATAGGTTGGCGGCGAAATTCCGGCCGCCGTCGTGGATGTTGAAACAGAGGAAGGGCGTACGGCCTGGTCACGCTGGTGGGCCGGCTGGGGTTCCCGCGTTGCCGGCTTTGGCTCCGCCTGTCGAGCGGATGCCGGCACCGGTTGCATTCTTGGCGCTGGAATAGCCTGGCCGCCATTTTCCGCAGGTGCTGGCCGCCGCGAACCGACCAATCGGATATCGCGCTCGACCACCACATCCGTCGGCCCCCCGATCAGCAACAGGTGTTCGATGTCGTCACGGCGAACAAGAACCAGCCGGCGATGGCTGTCGACGGCGGTTGCGTCCATGACGGCAAGGCGCGTCTTGCGGTTTCTGCCGCCGGCGACAAAGGTTCCGAAAGTCATGCTGCGGATAAGCTTGACGATGACGAGCACGACCACCAGAAGGATCAGCGCGGCGAGGGTCCACAGAATCGCCCGCGCATAGTCCGGCCCGGCAATGCCATCCAGCCAATCCAGCATCGTCACCCCCGCATCTCGTATGGCGTGACACTAGCTTGTTGCGGCTGGCTACCGCAAGTTGCTTTCACATTACGTGATTGATCGCGCACAACTCTTACGTTTTTCACGATCATTTGCAGCCAAGGCCTTTTCGGGGCATGGAGAATGTGATTCAAGCGACAGGGGCGATTTTCAGGGGCAGAGGAATCGTGAGCAGGGGGCACATGGCCAAGGAAACGCGCGGCGATTTCTATCCGGTTCCGATGGTCAATCAGAGCACCAAGCCGGGCGCCGTCACGCGCCTTGTCGTGTTCATCGTCGTTCTCACCGCCGCCGCCATCATATTCGGCATCTTTCGCGATCGTCTGGGCGACCCGTTCCTGCTCGGCATGCTGGGCGTTTTGGCGATGATCGGCGTTGGTTTCCTGTTTGCCACCGCGATCGGGTTCGTCCATGTCGCCCCGCGCTCGACCAGCGATGAATTGTCGAAGGCCTTTATCGATTCGATGGGGCATGGGCTGCTGGTCACCGACGCCAAGGGCCGCGTCATCTACGCCAACCGCGCCTACGCCGATATGACGGGCGCTGCATCGGCCGCCGATCTCAAGACTGTGGAGGCCTTGCTGGCCGATGTGCCGGAAGCTTCGGCCACCATCAATCGCCTGTCATCGGGGTTGAGCGACGGGCTTGTCGGCAGCGGCGAGTTTCGTTTGGTGCAATCGATCCGTCCCGGCGCCGAAGCCGGCGCGCGCTGGTATCGAACCCGCGCCCGCACCTTCAATGTGCCCGGACAGCGCCAGCCCATGCTGGCATGGGAACTTGCCGACATTTCGCAGGAGCGGGCCGAACAGGAGCGCTTTTTCCTCGATCTGCAACAGGCGATCGACCATCTCGACCATGCGCCTGCCGGTTTCTTCTCCGCCGATCAGGAAGGGCGCGTGACTTATATCAATGCAACGCTTGCCGAATGGCTGGGCATCGACCTCACCAGCTTCACGCCAGGCTCTGTCGCCCTGCCGGAAATCGTTGCAGGCGATGGCATGGCGCTTGTCCGCTCGGTCAAGGCCGACCCCGGCACGACGCGCAATGCCGTCATCGATCTCGATCTGACCACCATGACCGGCGAAGTTTTGCCGGTGCGCTTCATGCACCGCGTCTCCGCAAGCCGTGAAGGCATCGGCGGGCCGACGCGAACGATCGTTCTCAACCGAACCCAGGGCGAGGATGCTTCCGCCGATCTGCGCGCCTCCGAGGTTCGGTTCACCCGTTTCTTCAATTCGACGCCGATGGCGATAGCCGGCGTCGACCAGGGCGGGCGCATCCTGCGCACCAATGCGCCCTTCCTTTCGCTGTTTTCTTCCGTTGTCGACCGCGATGCGCTGGACCGGCGCGTGCGGCTCGACACGGTGATTCACGAGCGAGACAGGGCGGCCTTTGCCACAGCTTTCGAGCGGGCGCGCCAGCGGCAGGCCGACATCGCGCCGATCGATACGGTGCTGCCGGGCAATGACGAGCGCCATATCCGCTTTTACGTCAACGCCGTCGCCGACAGCGCGGCAGGCGAGGGGGCGGAAGAAGCGGCGATCGTCTATGCGGTCGAGACCACCGAGCAAAAGGCACTTGAGGGCCAGATGGCCCAAAGCCAGAAAATGCAGGCCGTTGGGCAACTGGCCGGCGGCATCGCCCACGATTTCAACAATGTGCTTACCGCCATCATCATGGCGTCGGACTTGTTGCTGACCAACCATCGCCCATCCGATCCATCCTTCCCCGACATTATGAACATCAAGCAGAATGCGAACCGGGCGGCCTCGCTGGTCCGGCAGCTTCTGGCGTTCTCGCGCAAACAGACGCTGCGGCCGGAGGTGCTGAACCTGACTGATGTGATGGCGGACCTGCGCATGTTGCTTGCTCGTCTGGTCGGCAACGACATCAAGCTCAAGGTCGAGCATGGCCGCGACCTGTGGCCGGTCAAGGTTGATCTTGGCCAGTTCGAGCAGGTCATCGTCAATCTGACCGTCAATGCGCGCGACGCGATGCCGACGGGCGGCGAATTGATGGTGCGGACCCGCAATGTCACGGCTGAGGAAAGCAGGAACTTCTCCTACCGCGAATTGACGTCCGCCGACTATGTGCTGGTCGAGACGGAAGATACGGGAAGCGGCATAACGCCCGAAGTCCTCAAGAAGATATTCGAGCCGTTTTTCACCACCAAGGATGTGGGCAAAGGAACCGGCCTCGGCCTGTCCATGGTCTACGGCATCATCAAGCAGACCGGTGGGTTCATCTTCTGTGACTCCGAGGTCGGCAAGGGAACCGTTTTCCGCATCTTCCTGCCGCGCTATGTCGCTGAGGTGCGAACATCGTCGGAAACGGGCCTGGATGTGCCCGTCGCGGCGGCGCCCGTTCCGAAAATCGCCGACGCGGCAAAAGACCTGTCGGGTTCGGCCACCGTATTGCTGGTGGAAGACGAGGATGCCGTGCGCATGGGCGGCGTGCGGGCGCTGACCTCCAGGGGCTACACCGTACATGAAGCCTCGTCGGGCGTGGAGGCGCTGGAGGTCTTCGCCGAACTTGAGGGCAAGGTCGATATCATCGTCTCGGACGTGGTCATGCCGGAAATGGACGGGCCGACGCTGCTCGTAGAGATCCGCAAATTGCAGCCGGACATCAAGTTCGTCTTTGTTTCAGGCTATGCAGAGGACGCCTTCGCCAGGAATCTGCCCGCCGACGCCCAGTTCGGTTTCCTGCCAAAACCATTTTCGCTGAAACAGCTGGCAACCGTGGTCAAGGACGTGCTGGAATCATAGCTTTCCAGCCGTCCCGCCAATGGTGCAGGTCGAAGCCGTGAAACTGCCGTTCGGCTGGCGCAGGATGATGTCGAACGACGCGTCATGCTGGCCATCGGCTGTCACCTGCGTCAGCGAAACGCTGTTGCCGCCCGCCGTATAGCCACCGAGTGGCCCCAACCAGCTGATCTCTCCCCGAGGCGATATTTGGTAATTGTAGCCCTGCTGCATCCCGCCAACTATCGATGGACCGCTATAGACGTCACCCTTGATCACGATCTCACCCAGATAAATGAACATGCCCAGCATGTAGACTTCGCAGCGGTAGGCGCCGTCCGGCAGCACGCCGCCTCCGGCGCTCGCCGTCGCCGGGCCGGACAGGCTGGCAAGCAGCGGTAGCGCCAGAAAAACAAGCCGTCGAGGCATCATGAGCGTGCTTCCAGTCGTGCTGAACGGCCTGATTCTCAAGCCAATGACCTCCGTCGTCAACAGGCCCGGTCCACGCACCCGGCATTGGCTTGCGGCGGGCCGGTTGAACAGGAGTTCCCTTCAGCGCCGGCAAGTTCCGCACAAGCAAACGCTTCTAGCTTCCCAAGGGTGAGCGTCAGTGGTGTGTTGGCAATTTCCGGGGGCGACGATGGGGCATTTTGTCGAGGACTACCAGAAACGGCGGCTTACCGAGCGCGTCGACATTCTGAGCGCCGTCAACATTTTGAAGTCCAAGGGCTACGACAATGACGACCTGATCACGGAAATCATCCGTGTCTTCTATGTCGACCTGGACACCTATAATGACATCGTAAAGGCAGCCTAGGGAAAGGCCGCTATCCGGTTCGTCCAGCGGCCAAATCGTTCAAATGCGGGAAATCACCCAGCGCTGTCGTCGCTCAACTGCTGCGAATGACCGTCGATCACGCCAAAATCCTGCGACTTGGAGCCGTTATCGGCGGTCAGGAAGCCATCTCCCGCCAATCCGCGTCGTAAAAGCTCCCGCACAGCCGCTGCGCGGCTGGGCATCCGTTTGTCAAAACGCCAGTTCTCCAGCGCTAACAATTCGTCGGCGCTCAACATGATTTGCAAACGTTCCGGGCGTCCCAGATCGACCATGGCGAATTCCTCACAATTCGGCTTAGGCTACGGTGAATGAGTAAGTGACCTATTCTGATAATTCTTGGCACAAGCCCTATCTGTGTTCAAGTGGTTTTTAAGCGCGCTATGCGACAATGGCGCAGAATGGATGGATGGCCGCATCGCCGCCAAGACGGGTATGTACTAACTATATGAATCTAAAAGATAAAATGGAGAAAACCTTGCCAATTTCGCACGGCGGTGTATGGTAGTCGCAGGACAGGGGAACGACGCGCAGCTTATTGCGACCGACAGCGAGGTGTTCCGATGGACGTACAGCTTTCACCACAAATTCTGGACGATATGACCCATTCGCTTCAGGCGGCTTTGGCGAAAAACGGCATCATCAACATACTGCAATTGGCTGAGGAAATTCGCCGGCGCAACGAAGTCGAGAATATCGCCTTGGAAGACGTTGCCGCAAAGCTGATGTTAAAGGCACAGCTTTTCAACGCCGCGATGGAGTTCGACAGCGAGGCAGATATTTCTCCGCTCGCAAAATAGCCGGAACGTTCATTGGCCGTACAGGAAACGCCCCGGAGCACCTCGTGCTTGGTCAGGCGTTCTGCTTCGCGGAGTGGTCAGGCCATCCACGCGAAGGGTCGCGAGCGGGGATGGGGACTATCGGGTCGAGCGATCAGTCAAAGCGAAGGCCCACGGCCCGGAAACCCAATGACCGGTTCCGGTCAAGCCCAAGTACCTTCGTCTCGACCGTGCCACCGGTGCGATTCTCGACAAAAGCCTCGACCTTGCTCAGGCCACCGCCGGCGGAATGCTTCCCTCTGACCGGAATGCTTCCATCCAACCAGGAAGCGCTTTCGATCACAACGGAATGTTGTCGTGCTTCTTCCAGGGGTTCTGCAAATCCTTGTTGCGCAGCATGCGCAGTGCCCGCGCAATGCGCCGGCGGGTGGAGTGTGGCATGATAACTTCGTCGATGTAGCCGCGCTCGGCGGCGACGAAAGGCGACAGGAAGCGATCCTCGTAGCCTTTGGTATGCGCGGCGATCTTCTCGGCGTCGCCTATGTCTTTGCGATAGATGATCTCGACCGCCCCCTTGGCGCCCATCACCGCGATCTGGGCTGTCGGCCAGGCATAATTCATGTCGCCGCGCAGGTGCTTCGACGCCATCACGTCATAGGCCCCGCCATAGGCCTTGCGGGTAATAACCGTGATTTTCGGCACCGTCGCCTCGCCATAGGCGAACAGCAGCTTCGCGCCATGCTTGATCAGGCCGCCATATTCCTGCGCGGTTCCGGGCAGGAAGCCCGGCACATCGACGAAGGTGACGAGCGGGATGTTGAAACAGTCGCAAAAGCGCACGAAACGCGCCGCCTTGCGCGAGGCATCCGAATCCAGCACGCCCGCCAGCACCATCGGCTGGTTGGCGACGAAGCCGACCGTGCGGCCTTCGATGCGGCCGAAGCCGGTAACGATGTTCTTGGCGAAGGCCTGGCTGATTTCGAAGAAATCGCCTTCGTCGCAGGTCTTCAGGATCAGTTCCTTGATGTCGTAAGGCTTGTTGGCGTTGTCCGGTATCAGCCTGTCGAGCGAAAGATCGTGGTCGGTGACCGATTGGTAGCACTCGACCTCGGGAATTTCCGCCGTGTTGGAGGCGGGAAGAAGATCGACCAGCCGCCGCATTTGCAACAATGCTTCCACATCATTGTCATAGGCGCCGTCGGCGATCGAGGATTTGGTCGTATGAACCGATGCGCCACCGAGGCTTTCGGCGGTCACCGTCTCGTTGGTCACGGTCTTCACCACATCCGGCCCGGTGACGAACATGTAGGAGGTGTCGCGCACCATGAAGATGAAGTCGGTCATCGCCGGTGAATAGACGTCGCCGCCCGCGCATGGCCCCATGATGACCGATATCTGCGGAATGACGCCCGAGGCCAACACGTTGCGCTGGAAGATTTCGGCGTAGCCGCCAAGCGCCGCCACGCCTTCCTGGATGCGCGCGCCGCCGGCGTCGTAGATACCGATGATCGGCGCGCGGTTGCGCAGCGCCATATCTTGGACCTTCTGGACCTTTTCGGCATGCGCTTCCGACAGCGAGCCGCCGAATACCGTGAAATCCTTGGCAAACAGATAGACCGGCCGGCCGTTGATCGTGCCCCAGCCGGTGACCACGCCATCGCCGGCGATCTTCTGGCTGTCCATGCCGAAATCGGTGGAGCGATGCTCCACGAACATGTCGAATTCCTCGAACGAATCTTCGTCGAGGAAGATTTCGATGCGCTCTCGGGCGGTAAGCTTGCCCTTCTTGTGCTGGGCCAGGATGCGGGCCTGCCCGCCGCCGGCGCGCGCCACTTCGCGGCGGCGTTCCAGTTCCTTCAGCACATCTTTCATCGAAAGGCCCCCAGGCAATATTTGCCCCTTGGTACTTAGCTGGGCAGGAGAGTGCAAGCGTCGTTGCGCGTGAAGAAATGTTGCGGTGCAGCATGACGCCTCTTGCCTTTATGCGCGAACTGGCCCATATGCAGCCAATAGGCGCTTGGGCCGGAATTTACCGGCCTTCTCTACAAGTGAGACTGGTTGCGTCTGTTTTCTCTCTTTCCGATTTACGGAAAGCGATGAAAAAGCCCCATAGGCATGAAGCCTGCGGGCACGACAGCGCAGCCGCGCGGGCCACACGCCCGCCGCCTTGTCGTTTCCTGAATTTTGTCGACGGCAGGTTGCGCCCTGCCGCCAGTTGTTTGCGGCCGTCGAGCCGCACGAAAGAAGATAATTTTGACTAATCAAAACACCGCGGTGGCGATGGCTTCCGCAGACCACGACACAGATCAACTGACCGGCTTTGCCGCGCTCGGCATTTCGGGCGTGCTGCTGAAGGCCACCCATGCCGCCGGCTTCACCGAACCAAAGCCCATCCAGGTCCAGGCGATCCCGCCGCAGCTGGAGGGCCGCGACATTTTCGGCATCGCCCAGACCGGCTCCGGCAAGACGGCGGCGTTTTCGTTGCCCATTCTCACCAAGATCATGGCGCTTGGCACCAAGCGCCGCGCCAAGACCTGCCGTGCGCTGATTTTGGCGCCGACACGCGAGCTTGCCGTCCAGATCGAGGATACGATCAAGATCCTCGCCAAGGGCGCTCATGTCTCGACCGCCCTGGTGCTCGGCGGCGTCTCCCGCTTCAGCCAGGTCAAGAAGATCGCCCCCGGCGTCGATATCCTTATCGCGACGCCCGGCCGGTTGACCGACCTGGTTCGTGAAGGCGATCTCGTGCTTGCCGATACGAAATGGCTGGTGCTCGACGAGGGCGACCGCATGCTCGACATGGGCTTCATCAACGACGTCAAGCGTATCGCGCGCGCTACCGCTCCCGATCGCCAGACCGCGCTGTTTTCGGCCACCATGCCCGACGAGATCGCCGAGCTGGCCAAGGGCCTGCTGAAGAACCCGATCCGTATCGAGGTTTCCCCGCAGAGCACGACGGTGGCTGAAATCTCGCAAGGCGTGATCTTCGCGCGCACCAAGCAGAAGCGGCAGGTTCTGTCGACCATGCTGGCCGATGAGGCGATGAAGTCCGTCATCATCTTCTCGCGCACCAAGCATGGCGCCGACCGCGTCACCAAGGATCTGGAGCGTGATGGCTTCAAGGCCGCGGTGATCCACGGCAACAAGTCGCAAAACGCCCGCCAGAAGGCCCTGAGCGACTTCCGTGAAGGATCGGTACGCATTCTCGTGGCAACCGACATCGCCGCGCGCGGCATCGACGTGCCCGGCATCAGCCATGTGGTGAATTTCGACCTGCCCGACGAAGCCGAAAGCTACGTTCACCGCATTGGCCGCACCGGCCGTAACGGCCGCGACGGCATTGCCGTCACCTTGTGCGATCCGTCGGAAAACGCCAAGCTTCGGCAGGTGGAACGCATTATCCGCGCCAAGCTTCCGATCGTCGCCGACCATCTGGCCAGCCCCGATCCGGTGCGCAACCCGGCTGAAAAGAACGAGCGCGAATATGTTGATCCCCGTCGCGTCAAGCGTCCGGGCGGCGCCAACCAGAACAACAGCAAGCGCTTCGGCGACAAGCCCACGGGCGAGCGCAAGGCCGATGGTGCAAAGCCGCCGTTCAAGGGCAACAACAAGCGCCGCTTTGGCGGCAAGAGGCCGGCCGCGCGCGCCGCATAGGCTGTGCTGAGCGAACCGGTTTCGCTTCCTGAACTAGCAGACTATCGAGGGCGGCCGGAGCAATGTTCCGGTCGCCTTTTCTTTGCCCTGGCCGAGTATCGACGCGCAAAAATATTACGTCTTGAGGCGAGATCTCGTAGCACCAGTCGCAAATGCGTCTGGTCCAGGTGATTTCCTGCCTTGAAACGCCGCGCCGACATTTCTAGGGTTTTGCGAAAGTCTGGAAGGATAGTCTCATGGTTGGTTCGGTAATCGACGCGATCGGCAATACGCCCCTGATTAGGCTGAAGCGGGCGTCGCAGGAGACGGGCTGCGAAATCCTCGGTAAGGCCGAGTTCATGAATCCGGGTCAGTCGGTCAAGGATCGGGCAGGGCTGTTCATCATCCGCGATGCCGAAAAGCGTGGCCTGCTCAAGCCCGGCGGCGTCATTGTCGAGGGCACGGCCGGCAATACGGGCATCGGCCTGACGCTGGTGGCAAAGGCGCTCGGCTATCGGACGGTCATCGTCATCCCCGAGACCCAAAGCCAGGAAAAGAAGGATACGATCAAGCTGCTGGGCGCAGAACTGATCGAAGTGCCGGCTGTGGCCTACAAGAACCCGAATAATTACGTGAAGCTGTCTGGAAGGCTGGCCGAGCAGATGGCCGGGACCGAACCGAATGGCGCGATCTGGGCCAACCAGTTCGACAATGTCGCCAACCGTGATGGCCATATCCACACGACGGCGCAGGAAATCTGGCAGCAGACCGGCGGCAAGGTCGACGGTTTCGTTTCGGCGGTCGGTTCCGGCGGCACGCTTGCCGGTGTCGCGGCCGGTCTGCGCGACAAGAACAGGGACGTGAAAATCGCGCTGGCCGACCCGCTGGGGGCCGCGCTCTATAATTTCTATACTGCCGGCGAACTGAAATCCGAGGGCAGTTCGATCACCGAAGGCATCGGGCAGGGGCGCATCACCGCCAATCTGGACGGCTTTGCCCCCGATTTTTCTTTCCAGGTGCCCGACGACGAAGCTTTGCCGATTATCTTCGACCTTATCCAGGAGGAGGGGCTGTGCGTCGGCGGCTCGACGGGCATCAACATTGCCGGCGCGATCCGGTTGGCGCGCGAATTGGGACCGGGCCACACCATCGTGACCATCCTGTGCGATTTCGGCACGCGCTATCAGTCCAAGCTTTTCAACCCGGCATTCCTGCGCACCAAGAACCTGCCCGTTCCGGGTTGGATGGAGCACAAGAGCGAGATTTCCGTGCCTTTCGAAGCGGCGGCATGAGCGTGCGCAAGACAGAAATACTGTTCCGCGACGATTCCTACCTCAAGACCGCAACCGCGCGTGTCGAGGCGATCAACGAGCGCGGCGGCATCATCCTCGATAGGACGATTTTCTATGCCACTTCGGGTGGCCAGCCCGGTGACACAGGCTTTCTGGAGCGGGCTGATGGAAGCCGCATCGCCATTAGCGCAACCCTTACGGGCGAGACTAAGGACGAGATCATCCACGTTCCGTCACCCGACCAGCCGATCCCGGCGGTGGGTGAGGAACTGAAACTCGTCATCGATTGGCCGCGCCGCCATCTGTTGATGCGCATGCATGCCGCCTGCCATCTGCTGACGGTGGTTTGTCCGTTTCCCATCACCGGCGCGGCGGTTTCGCAGGACGATTCGCGCGTCGATTTCGACATGCCGGATTTTTCGATGACCAAGGAAGAAGTAACCGCCCGGCTGATGGAACTGGTGCGCGCCGATCATCCGATCTTCATCCGCTCGATCACCGAGGAGGAACTGGCGGCAAATCCCACGCTGGTCAAATCCAAGAATGTGCGCCCGCCCACGGGAACGGGTCACATCAGGCTGGTCTGCATCGGAGAAAATGCCAGCATCGACAGCCAGCCCTGCGGCGGCACGCATGTGAAAAGCACCGGCGAGGTCGGTGAAATCCACATCGGCAAGATCGAGAAGAAAGGTCGCGAGAACCGCCGCTTTCGCATTCGGTTCGGGGCGTTGCCGGCTGCCTGAGTTAAGGCTACGGTTTTCAACCAGACGCATCGTCGGGAGAAGCAAGATGGCGCAAGACAGTCCGTTTACCGTCGATGCCGACTGGTTGCAGGAAAAGCTTGGCCAACCGGGCTTCGCCATTGTCGATGCGTCTTGGTACCTGCCTGCGCAAAACCGCGATGCACGGGCGGAGTATGAGGCGGCCCATATTCCGGGCGCGGTATTTTTCGACCAGGACGCGGTTTCGGATCGAACTTCGCCGTTGCCGCACACGCTGCCTTCGCCCGAGGATTTCGCCCGCTATGTCGGCGCCATGGGCATCTCGGCCGATGACACCATCATTGTCTATGACGGCCCCGGTTTCTTTTCCGCGCCGCGCGCATGGTGGATGTTCAGGGTCATGGGCGTCTTCCAGGTCTATGTGCTCGAAGGCGGACTGGACCGCTGGAAAGCAGCAGGCCGGCCGGTGACCGCGCAGACGACCAAGGTTGCGCCATGCATCTTCCACGCCGATTTCGATAGCTCGCGCGTCGCCAGCCTTGCCGACATGCGCCACATCGTCGATGGCCACGAGAGCCAGATTGCCGATGCGCGTGGTCCCGGCCGTTTTGCCGGTACTGAACCGGAACCCCGCGCTGGCATCCGGTCCGGCCACATGCCCGGCGCCAGGAACGTTCCGGCATCCATGCTGTCGCAGGACGGCCAACTTCTGGGCAAGGACAGGCTGCGCAAAATCATTGTCGATGCCGGCATCGATCTTTCGAGGCCGGTGGTCACGTCGTGCGGGTCCGGTATCACCGCCGCCGCACTCACCTTGGCGCTGGAAACGATTGGCCACACGGATAACCGTCTCTACGATGGTTCGTGGACGGAGTGGGGCGGTCTGGCCGATACGCCGGTCGCCACGGGCAAGGAATAGCATGGTGAATAGCAGTCAGCCGGACGATATCGAGGTGACCGTCACCTTCCTCGAAATGGAAACGCCGCCGGCCTATTACCCGGCTCTGCCCTATAACCGGCAGATCGCCTTGTTGAAGGCAAAGGACATTCCGTTGCATTTCTACCGCTATCTGACCGACCGGGTCGGGCGCAAATGGCATTGGGTCAATGTGCTGCGGCTTGACGACGACGAACTTGCCGCCAGCCTTCACCGCGAGGACCGCGATATCCGCATTCTCTATCTGGACGGTGCACCGGCCGGCTATTTCGACGTCAAGCCGCATTTGCCGGATGAAACGGAACTCGCCTATTTCGGCATGATGGACCATGCGATGGGGCAGGGCCTTGGCCGCTGGTTCCTCGGCGCGGCGATCTCGGCTTGCTGGGCGCATGGACCGAAGCGGGTGACCGTGCAGACCTGCACGCTCGACCATCCGGCCGCATTGCCTCTCTACCAGAAGCTTGGCTTCACGCCGGTTGGGCAGAAGAAAGAACTTGTGCGTCCGATGCCCTTCGCTGAGCGCTCGGCAAGCGTCATGCGCCCCTGACGGCTGGCTGAATGGCGCGTTCACCCTGGCTTCAGCTTTCCTTTGCGATGTTGCGTGCGAGGCCAGGACGCCGCGCATTCATATCGAAGGAGTTTTGCTGCATGATAACCCGCCGAGTTTTCGCCGCCGCCATGATCGCGGCATTGGCCGTGCCAGGCATGGCTTTCGCGCAAGCGCGAACGCCGTCCGGCGAGCAGATCGAACGACGGCTCGAAATTTCGCCTCGCATGAGGCTGCGGCCGAACCAGCGCGTCACCATCCAGGAATTCAAGCGGCGGCCGGACCTGCGGCGTGCGGCGCCCTCGATCGATATCCAGTCGATAAATTTCGCATTCGGTTCCGCCGAAATCCCTAACTCGCAATATGACAAGGTGGAGAACATCGCGGACGGTCTTCGCCGCATCCAGCGCCGCCAGCCGCGCGCCCGCGTCCTGATCGAAGGCCACACCGACGCGGTCGGTTCCTTCGCCGCAAACCAGGCGCTGTCGCAAGATCGCGCCGCCTCGCTGAAGCGAACGCTGGTGCGTGAGTTCGGGGTTCCGGCAAGGATGCTGGAGACGGTCGGTTACGGCGAGGAATTCCTGTTGGTGCCGACGCAAAGCGAGAACTGGCAAAACCGCCGGGTAACGCTGCGCCGGTTCGACGATTTCATCCGTTAATCGCTCGTTAACCAAAACTGCGCATTATCGTTCTCACTTGTCACGCTATCGTCGCACAGGCACGGTATCAGACAAGTGTGGAACGATTTGCCGACCGCGGATGAACCGGCGGGAAATCGCGATAGACGAGGAAGCGGGGTTCTGCCCCGCTTTTTTGTTGCCCAAATTCTTCCGCCGACCATTTGACGCGAAAAACCCGCCGGGTTGAGCCGGCGGGTCTTTCGCAAAGCGTGTCGAGGTCAGGCTGCGAGCACGGCCTTCGGCTCGGACAATTCGTACCCGAGCGCATCGGCAACCGCGCGGTTGGTGATCTTGCCTTTGTGGACGTTCAGCCCGTTGCGCAGATGGCTGTCGTCGATCAGCGCCTTGAGGCCCTTGTCGGCAAGCTGTAGCCCGTAATGCAGCGTCGCGTTGTTCAGCGCGTGGGCCGAAGTCACCGGCACAGCGCCCGGCATGTTGGCCACGCAATAGTGGATGATGCCATCAACCACATAGGTAGGATCGGCATGCGTGGTGGCGTGCGATGTTTCAAAGCAGCCGCCCTGGTCGATGGCGACGTCGACGAGCACGGCACCCTTCTTCATGCCCGAAAGCATTTCGCGGGTGACGAGCTTGGGTGCCGTGGCTCCGGGGATAAGCACGGCGCCAATAACAACGTCCGCCGAGAAGCATTCTTCCTCAAGCGCCTCGACCGTCGAGTAGCGCGTATGGACGCGGCCGTTGAAAATGTCGTCAAGCTGGCGCAGGCGCGGGATCGAGCGATCGATGATGCTGACGTCTGCGCCAAGGCCAACCGCCATGCGCGCGGCATGCAGGCCAACGACGCCGCCGCCAAGCACGGTAACTTTGCCGGGCAGCACGCCCGGTACGCCGCCAAGCAGCACGCCGCGACCGCCATTGGCCTTCTGCAAGGCGGTAGCACCGGCCTGGATGGAAAGGCGGCCGGCCACCTCGGACATCGGCGCCAGCAGCGGCAGGCCGCCGCGGTCATCGGTCACGGTCTCATAAGCAACGGCGGTGACGCCCGACGCCAACAAGCCTTTTGTCTGTTCCGGATCGGGCGCGAGGTGGAGATAGGTGTAGAGGATCTGGCCTTCGCGCAACTGCGCCCATTCGCCGGGCTGCGGCTCCTTGACCTTGACGATCATGTCGCATTGAGCAAACACCTCGGCTGCCGTCTTGGCGATGGTTGCGCCGGCCGCGCGGTAGGCGTTGTCGTCGGCGCCTATGCCTTCACCCAGCCCGCGCTCGACCAACACTTCATGGCCGTGCGCCACATATTCGCGAACCGAACCGGGTGTCAGCCCGACGCGATATTCATGGTTCTTGATTTCCTTGAGGCAGCCGACACGCATTTCTTATCCTCCGCTTGACCGTTATTGCCAGTTCCAGGCAAGGCGGAGTCAACCACGAAACCAGGCGCATGTATTTGCGAATTGTCTTGTTAAAGCGCCGTCGTATCGATAATGGTTGCGCCAAAATACGATATATTCGCAGGAATCGTCAAAAATGCCGCTCGATAGGATCGATATCGCTATTCTCGATGCCTTGCAGAAAGAGGGGCGTTTGCCCAACGCGGCTCTTGCCGAGAAGGTCGGCCTGTCGCAGTCGGCCTGTTCGCGCCGGCTCGACAATCTGGAAAAATCCGGCGCCATTCGCGGCTATCATGCCAGGCTTTCCAACGCGGCACTTGGCCACCAGATGACGGCGATCGTCCATATATCGCTGTCTGGCCAGTTCGAAAAGACGCTGTCGGACTTCGAGGCGGCGATAAAAAGATGCCCCAATGTCTTGTCCTGTCATTTGATGTCTGGAGAGTACGACTACGTTTTGCGCATCGCGTCGCGGGACCTGGCGGATTATGAACGCATCCACAAGGAATGGCTGTCGGCGATGCCGCATGTGACGAAGATCAATTCGTCTTTTGCCTTGCGCGAAATCGTCGACCGCACGGCCATGGGCTTGAAGTCCGACATGGCTTGACGCCCGGCATCGCAACTGAACCTATCGCCCGCAGCCAACATGTCAGGATCAAAGCATGCGTTATGTCATCATTATCGCTGCAATTGCGTTCTTCATCATCTGGGATGGCCTCTTCAACGAAGGCCGCTATCTCGACCATTCAGTTCGTGAAGTGAAAACCGTGATGCGCGACATTACGGGTTGAGCGTGCCGGGCCGCCGGGCGCCGTCGCAGTTTGTGGCGCGACATCCTGCCGATTGACGCGGCCGGATCGCTGACGGAAAAGGCTGCCGTCGAACCATCGATCGCGCGCCTTGCCGTTTAGCGCGGCGCGGGACAAGGAGACTGCATTGATCCGGCATATCGTTTTCTTCAGCGCCAAGCATAAGGATGAAGTCGAGGCGATTCGCTTCGGCCTGATGGCGCTGGGCAAGATTCCGCATTCGCAGCTGTTTGAGGTGTCGCTGAACAGCAAGGTCGATCCATTTGGCGATGAAATCGACGTCGTGGTCTATGCCGAATTCGAAGATCACGCCGCGCTCGCCGCCTATAAGGCCCATCCTCTCTACGCCGAGACGACGGCAAAGGTCCGCCCGAAGCGAGAACTGCGCTTCTCCGCCGACGTGCCCGCCGGCGGCTGATCCATCGGTCAGGCCGGGCAAGCGCAAGTCAGCCCACGAAGGAAAAAGTGAGGGGGGCGTGATGAATGCCACCCACCACGGCTCTGACCTACAATCGTCTTTCGCGCATTCCCGGCTAAAATCCGACGAAACCTCGAGCGGCTTATAGGATTAGACAAATAATTCCAGTCACCGAATTCCCGATGCTTTTTTTACCGTCGCTAATTATTTGAAAAGAATGGCTCCCCGGGCCGGATTCGAACCAGCGACCAACCGGTTAACAGCCGGTTGCTCTACCACTGAGCTACCGGGGAACGGGGGCTCTTGTCGTGCGAGGCAGCCTATAGCAAACCCGTTTCAGCTTTGCAAAGAAGCATTTCGCTTTTTTCTCGGTCTTTTTTCGGCCAATGGTCGCAATCTCCCATTGGCGCCTCTTATATAGCAGCTTGCCGTACTCATGGCGGACCTCATTGCCGGAAAGCGATCGATCTGGAAAAGCCGGATAAGAAGTTGAATATGACCGCAGGAAATGACGGCCACGCTGCGCCGGCACGCAAGATTTCCGTTTTCGGCCGCGAGTTCAAAATGCCGCGGTCGCGCTGGGCGCGAATCGCCATTGGCTTGGCCCTGACCATTCTCGGCCTCTTCGGTTTCCTGCCCATCCTGGGCTTTTGGATGGTACCGCTCGGATTGCTGGTGCTTTCCTATGAGTTTGCATCGGTGCGGCGGCTCAGGCGTCGTTTCGTCATCTGGTGGGGGCGGCGGCGCAGGCGGTCCTAGGCTGCGTAATGGCGGGCGCGGGTGCGTCCGCGATTTTCCAGCGCGTGGTTCAGCCTTCGATCGGTTGTGGCGAAGATGGCTTTTTTGTTTGCGCCCCTTGAAGGACTGAAAAAGAACGTCTATTC
>DASYCS010000031.1:0-5287 GCA_036500025.1 Mesorhizobium sp.
TCTTCGATGGCGAGAACGTCACCGGGCTACGCCCCTACAAGCTCAACCGACGCGGGCTTGCGCGCACTTTCCAGCTGGCCCGGCCGTTTTCCCAACTGACGGTCCTGGAGAACGCCATGGTCGGCAGCTATCGCCTGTCGCGGCACAAGCGCGAGGCGGCGGAGCGGGCGCGCGAGGTGCTGGCGTTGCTCGGCATCGAGGCCGACGCGGACCGCCCGGCCGGCGAGTTGACCATGCCGGGCTTGAAACGGCTGGAAGTGGCGAGGGCGCTGGCCACCCGGCCCAAGCTGCTGCTGCTGGACGAAGTGATGTCGGGCCTGACGCCGACGGAAAGCAAGGCGATGCTGCCGGTGATCCAGCGCATCCGCGACAGCGGCGTGACCTTGTTGATGATCGAGCATGTCATGCACGCCATCATGACGCTGTCGGACCGCATCGTGGTCCTGCATCACGGGCGCAAGCTTGCCGAAGGCACGCCGGCCGAGATTGCCGCCGATGCGGCCGTCATCGAGGCTTATCTGGGCGCGGCGCCGATCGGGAAGGATGGATCTCATGCCTGAACCGCTGCTCAAGGTGGAAGGCCTGCATGCGGGATATGGCAACGTATCCGTGCTGCATGGCATCGATTTCCAGATGAATGCGGGCGAGGTCGCAGCGCTTATCGGCGCCAACGGAGCCGGCAAATCGACGACGCTGCGCTGCCTGTCGGGCCTGCTGCGGCCAACTTCCGGCACGATCCGCTTTGCCGGAGAGGTGGTGAGCGGCCTTGCCCCGCACCGCACCGTCGAAATGGGGCTGGTGCAGGTGCCGGAAGGACGCCTGCTATTTCCCGCCATGAGCGTGGAAGAGAATTTGATGCTGGGCGCCTTTCTGCCGCGGCCGCGCAAGGTCATGGCGCAGACGCTTGAAAGCGTGCTCGATTATTTTCCGGCGCTGCGCGAAAAACTCGGCGTCCGGGCCGGGTCGCTCAGCGGCGGCCAGCAGCAGATGGTGGCGATCGGGCGCGCGCTGATGGCCAAGCCCAAGCTTCTCGTGCTGGACGAGCCGTCGCTGGGGCTGGCGCCGCTGGTCGTGCGCGACATTTTCACCAACATCGAGAAACTGGCGCAAAGCGGCCTCGCCATTCTTCTGGTGGAGCAGAATATCGGCAACGCACTGTCGCTGGCGCATCAGGCATGGGTGCTTGAAAACGGCGTCATCGTCACGCGCGGCAGCGGCAGCGAGCTGATGACCGATCCCAAGGTGCAGGCCGCCTATCTGGGGCTTCACTAAAGCCTGTCCATAAGCGAAAACCGCCTGTGGCGGCGAAGCCCGGCGACATGCGTTCCCGGCGACGACGGGCGGTCGCCGCCTGCGTTTGCCTGCGCTTCATCGGCGTTTGACGCCCTCCAAATCCCTGCTTGCCACCGCTTTTTTCCTTCGATTCTAGCCCCGGAAGCGCTCATTTAGAATTTGCGCTTGAAATGTCCCGGCTCATTGATATTGTGATCACAGATCGCAGTATTGAGGGACGCGGCGATCTGCCGGACACCGTCCGGCCAGGGGAATTCACAAAGGGAGGAGAGACCGTGATCGTTGAGGCGATTACGATCGTGACGTTGTTCGTCATGGTCGCGACGACACTTATCGGCGTGTTGGACAGGTTCGTATTCGGCTTCGGGCTGCCGTGGCCCGAGGAGCTGGCGCGCTTCCTTCTCATCTGGTCGTCACTGTTGGCGGCGGCGGTGGCGGCCAAGCATCAAAGCCATTTTCGCCTGACTTTCCTGTCCGACCGGTTTGGGCCGAAATGGACCGACTTCATGGATGTCGTCTGTGTGATCGCGGTGCTGGTCGTCGCCTGGAAAGGCGTCGAATTCGCGATGATCTTCAATACGCAGACTTCGCCGGCGCTGGGCCTGCCCATGAGCTACGTCTATGCCTCGGTTCCGGTGTCGTCCGTGCTTATCGCCTTCTACATCGTCCAGAACCTGCTGGCGCGGCATCGATCCGCCGGCAAGGCCGGGTGACGGGCCATGCTGCTTTTCCTCATCCTGTTCCTGGTAACGATGGCGCTGGGTTTCCCCATCGCCTTCGCCATGCTGCTGGCCTCGCTGTACTTCATCGTTTCTGACAGCGGCAGCGACCTGATCATCGTCCCGCAGCAGATTCAGGACGGCCTCAACTCGTTTCCCTTCCTGGCCATTCCCTTCTTCGTTCTGGCGGGCAATCTGATGGCAGAAGCCGGTGTCATCAATCGCTTCGTGCAATTGGCCCAGTCCCTTATCGGCCATGTGCGGGGCGGGCTTGCCCATGCGGTGATCCTGTCCGGCGCGCTCCTGTCCGGCGTATCCGGATCGGGCACGGCCGACGCCGCCGCCCTTGGCAGCACGATGATCCCGGCACTTGAAAAGCAGGGCTACAAGAAGGATTTCGCCGTCGTGCTGTGCGCCTTTTCGGGCGCCTTGGGGCCGATCATTCCGCCCAGCATCTTCCTCATCATCTACGGCGCGATGGGCAATGTCTCGATAGGGCAGCTGTTCCTGGCCGGCGTCGTGCCGGGCATCCTCATGGTGCTGGTGCTCATGGCGACCAGCCATATCGTCGTCACCCGCAAGGGCTATGGCGTCCAGATGCCGAAGACGACGCTGGCGGAAAAGGGCCTTGCGCTGAAGCACGCGGCCTTCGACCTTGTCCTGCCGCTGGGCATCATCGGCGGCATCCGCTTTGGCATCTTCACGCCGACCGAAGCCGGCGCGGTGGCGGTGCTCTATGTGCTGTTCATCGGCCTGGTCGTCCAGCGCAGCCTGTCGTTCGCGCAAATCCTGAAGGCGGCGCGCGAAACCGTCGATGTGCTGGGAGCGGTGATGCTGCTCATCGCGATGGCGACCATCGTCAACTACATCCTCGCGCTCTTCCAGGCGTCGGACCATCTGGCGGCGGCGGTGGTGGGCCTGTCGTCCAACCCGATCATGTTCCTGATCCTGACCAACCTCCTCGTCATCTTCCTCGGCAGCATTATCGAGGACACGGCGGTGCTGGTGCTGATGACGCCGATCCTGGTGCCGCTTTTGGACAATTTCCATATCGATCCGGTTCATTTCGGCATGGTCCTGTGCATGAACCTGACGATTGGCCTGGTGGCGCCGCCGGTCGGGCTTGCCATGTTCGTGACCTGCTCGATCGGCCAGATCAGCATCGAGCGCTTCATGCGCGAGTCGTGGCCGTTCCTGCTGGCCCTGCTGCTGTTGCTGCTCGCCCTGATCGTTTTTCCGTCGATCTCGCTTTGGCTTCCCCATCAGATGGTGCACGTATGAGCCGCAGCCCCTTGCTCGAACAGATCGGCTGGAACGTCGACCGGCTGGTGACGACGGACTTCCCTTCCTACGGCGTGATCGGCCCGCTCTACCGGGGCGCGGTGGCGCTCCAGGGCGGACCGCTGTGCATGCGCGCGGCGGAAATGCTGAAGGAAAACGTCGCGCCCGGCGACACGGTGATCCTGCTGACCGGGCTTATCCTGCCCGGCCACTACCCCTATGGCGAGACGGACGGGCCGCTGGGCGCGGCCGTGCTGGCGCGCGCACTTGCCATCGGCCTGAAAGCGCGGGTCCTCGTGGTTGTGGAGCCGGAGTTGACCGGCCTCATGGGCGCGTTGCTGCGCGTGGCGGAATTGCCCTTCGTCACGCTGGCGGCGCTGGAGACCGAAAGCGGCCTGCACCGGCCCGCCGCCGCCGTTGTCGGCCTGTCGCGCGACAGCGCCACGGCCCATGCCGACGCCAGAAGCTGGATCGGCAGCCTCAACGCCAAGGCCGTGGTCGCCATCGAGAAGGCCGGCACCAACGCGCAAGGCGTCTACCACATGGTTGGCGGCGCGGATATCTCGGCCACGGTCGGAAAAGGCGATGCGGTGTTCTCGGTCGCCGCCGAGCTTGGCCTGGTCAGAATCGGCATCGGCGACCGCGGCAACGAATTGGGAACCGGGCCGATAGCGGAGGTCACGCGCGCGCTGCTGCCTTTCGGCACCGATTGCGGGTGTCCCTGCCACGGCGGCGTCGCGGACCAGACACCGGCCGATCTGGCGGTGCCGGCCGTCATCTCCAACTGGGGCGCTTATGGCGTCGCTGCCTGTCTGGCGGCGCTTCACGAGCAGCCCGACCTGTTGCATTCGGCATCGCTGGAACGGCGGCTGACGGAAACGGCCATTCTCAATGGCGGTGTCGAAGGCATGTCGGGCCGCGCAAAGCTGGCGGTGGACGGCATCGGCGTCGATACGAGCGCCGCGATGGCCGAACTGCTGGTCGAAGTCTACCGGGCGCAATCGGTGCGCGACCCGTCGCCTTTTTCGACGCCGCTTATCAAGAAACAATAATCGGGATGAATGGGAGAAGATCATGATTACGCGCAGAACCATGCTTGCCGGTACTTGCCTGGCCGGTACGTCCTTGGCCGGGCTGCTTTCCGGCCTGAAACTGGCACAGGCCGCCGAGTTCACCTTTCGCGTCGCCTCGGTGCTGGAAGCGCGGTCGGACCTCTATGGCGGCTTCGACCATTTCGCCAAGCGCACCTCGGAACTGACCAATGGCCGCGTCGAGGTGACCACTTACAAGAATACGCTTGGAAAGGGCGAGCGCCAGCTGTTCGAGGCGGTCCAACTGGGTACCATCGAGGGCACGGTCGCCACCACCGGCACGCTGAGCGCCTTCGTGCCGGAGGCCGACCTTTTCAACCTGCCGTTCCTGTTCAAGAACACCGCGCATGCCTTCAAGGTGGTGGACGGCGAAATCGGCGACGAGTTCAACAAGAAGATGATCGCCAAGGGCTTCCGCATCCTTGGCTGGTGGGTGACCGGCACGCGCAATACCTCGAACAATGTGCGCGCGATCAATTCGCCGGATGACTACAAGGGCCTGAAGATCCGCACGATGGAATCGCCACCCTTCATCGAGCTTTACAAGTCGATGGGCGCCATACCGGTGCCGATGTCGATCTCCGAGGTCTATACCGGCCTCAGCCAGGGCACGATCGACGGGATCGACGGCAGCCTGCCGGCGCAGCTTGAGTTCAAGCATATCGAGGTGCTCAAATACGCCGCCGTCACCGACCACGTAGTCTTGTTGTACGCCTTCGTCGTCTCGGAGCGCTGGTGGCAGCAACTGCCGGAGGACGTGCACGCCGCAATCATGAAAGCCGAAGCGGAAGGCCGCGACATCGAGCGCAAGGACGACGAAGCCTACAACAAGAAGGTCGAGGCCGAATGGGTGAAGGAAGGCAAGACCGTCACCCACCCGGATATCAAGAAGTTCCAGGATAT
>DASYCS010000032.1:0-3217 GCA_036500025.1 Mesorhizobium sp.
AGGGCGATCCACAACGCCGCCAGAAGCAAAAGCAGCGTCAGGCCGAACAGCACGTTGTAGTTCCGCTTCGGCTTTTCGATGGATACGGTTTCGGTGCTCATCTTTCGCTCCCCGTTTTTATTGTTATCCGCGCCCGCGTCAGCCAATGGCCTGCGTCAGCACGTCTTCGTGGCTGGCTGCGCGGAAGCCGTGGCTGGCGATCAGCCGGCCGGCGCGGAACACATGCAACCTGTCGGATAGTTCATAGACTTCCGGCAGATAGGACGAGATCAGGATGATGCCCGCCCCGCCTGCCAGCAACTGGCCGAACAGTCGGTAAATCTCGGCCTTGGTGCCGACATCGACGCCGACCGTCGGTTCGTCGAAGATGAACAGCTTGGCGCCGTGGTTCAGCCATTTGCCGATGACGATCTTCTGCTGGTTGCCGCCCGACAGGCTGGATGCCAGCACGTTGCGGGTGGGCGTCTTGATGCGCAGGCCGGCGATCTGGCGGTCGGCGTGGGATTTCTCCTCGCTGCCGGAAATCAGCATGTTTTGCGAAAGCCGCTTATAGATCGGCAAATTCAGGTTGAGGCCGACCGGCAGGTTGAGGCAGAGGCCCTGGTCGCGGCGGCTTTCGGGCGCCAGCGCCATGCCAAGCTTGATGGCGTCGTGCTCGGAATCGACCGCGACCTGCCTGCCTTGCCAAAGGATTTCGCCCGCCGACTTGCGGTTGCGGCCATAGAGCGTGGTGACGAATTCGCTGCGGCCAGCCCCGATCAAGCCATAAAGGCCGACGATCTCGCCTTCGCGGACGGTCATGGAAACTTCTTCGAAGCCTTTGCCCGACAGGTTCTTCGCTTCGAGGATGGCAGCGCCCGGCGTGAAGGTTTCCTTGTGGTAAATCTGCTCGATGGAGCGGTTGATCATCATGCGGACCAGTTCGGCGTCGTCGGTCTCGGCGATCTTCCTGGTGCCAACCAGCGTGCCGTCTCGCAGCACGGAAACCCGGTCGGCAAGCTCGAATACTTCCTCCATGCGGTGGCTGATGTAGACGATGGTGACGCCTTCCGCCTTCAGGCGGCGGATCAGCGTAAACAGCTGGTCGGCCTCCTTGCGGGTCAGATAGGCCGTAGGCTCGTCGAAGATCAGGAACCTGGTGCCGCGCACGGTGGCGCGGGCGGCGGCGATCAACTGCTGCTGGCCGATGGTGAGATCGCCAAGGCCGACATGGGCGGGCAGGTCGAAGCCGATATCGTCGATGATTTTCTGGGCGTCGCGCACCATCTTGCGCTGTTGAAGCAGGCCGTAGCGCACCTCTTCCTCGCCAAGGAACATGTTGGCGGCCACCGTCAGATGGCGGCAGAGCACCATTTCCTGATGCACGGCATTGATGCCGAGCGCCATCGCCTCGTAAGGGGTGGCCAACGCCACCGGCCGGCCTTCCCAGAACACTTCGCCGGAAGTGCGGGTGATCACGCCGGTCAGAAGCTTTATGAGGGTCGATTTTCCGGCGCCGTTCTCGCCGACGATAGCGTGGATTTCGCCCGCCTCGAAGGCAAGGTCGACCGGTTTCAGCGCATGTGTGCCGGGATATTTCTTTTCCAGGCCTCGCAGCTCCAGAATGGTCGCGCCCGGTTCGAGCGCTGGCTCGGCACGCATTTCCTGCGCCGTCGGATTCATGGCGATCCTCCCGATTGCCTCGTCACATGCCGGCCTTCGCTGCTACGGCAAAGGATCCGGGGCCATGACAGCCCCGGAAAAGGGTTTGACCGGCGCGATCAGTTGAGCTTCGGATTGAGCAGCGCGTCGATCTTGGCGTCCTTCATGTTCGCCTTGGTGACGAGGTTGGCGCCGGTATCGACGAATTCCTCGACCTTTTCGCCCTTGGAGGCGGCGAGCGCCGTCTTGATGCCGTCATAGCCCATCCGGTACGGGTCCTGCACGACCAGCGCCGAAATGACGCCGTCGGTCAAGAACTTGATCAGCTTCTCGTCGCTGTCGAAGCCGACGAGAGCCACCTTGCCGGCAAGGTTGTTTTCGGCAATCGCCTGGCCAACGCCCTGCGCCATGATCAGGTTCGAGGCGAAAATGCCTTTCAAGTCAGGATTGGCGGTGATCAGGTCGGTGGCGATATTGAGGCCGGTCGTGGCCTGGCCGTCGGCATATTTGTCGGCGATCAGTTCCAGCCCTGGATATTTCGCCTTGAGCTGTTCGGTAAAGCCCTGTCGGCGCTGTTCCAGCGAGCCGGCACCGGGAAGCGCGGTGATCAAGGCCACCTTACCCTCCATCTTGCCGCCATTGGCCGCGCCAACCGCCGCCGCCAGGCCATCCGCCGCCACGCGGCCGCCCTGCACGTTGTCGGTGGTGAGGAAGGAGGTGAAGGCCTTGGAATCGGCGCTGGAGTCGATGCCGATGATCTTGACCTTGCTGGCCGCTTCGTCGATCGGCTTGCCGAGCGCCTTGGCTTCGGTAGGCGAAATGACGATGGCGGCGGGATTGCCGGCGACGGCATTTTCCAGAATGGAAATCTGGCCGTTGACGTCTGTTTCGGCCTGTGCGCCCAGTTCGGGCACGTTGACGCCGAGATCCTTGCCGGCCTGGCGGGCGCCGGCCAGCACGATCTGCCAATAGAAGGAAGTGGTGTCCTTGACGATGATCGGGATGGTTACATCGGCGGCCGAAGCCGGTCCGGCCGGCGCGATGCCGGCCAGTATCGAAGCGGCGGCGAGTGCCGCGAAGGTGCGGCGATTGAGACGTTTATTGATGAATTCCATAGGTTTCCTCCCTAAGGCGCCTGGTTTATCTCCCTCAAATCCGGTTTGAACAGGCGTGGCCCAAACAGAACTTTATCGATAAAAAACATTATTTCCAATAATGCATTCCAGCAAGGGTGTCGAGAGACTTTACAGTTCGCGCCGCCCGTTTGCGGCAATCGGTTCCTCCCGTGTAATGAAACTTAAATTCCAATTGCAGTCAATGCAGAATAATTGTTCCATTTACCGCCGATTTCGGCCCTGCAATTCGACCGGTGACGGATCGACCGGGGACCGCCTGGCGGATGCCGGTTCATTCGCGCACCGCTCCGGTCAATTTGCCCTGCACGGTCGTGTGCCGGCGGTATTTTTCATATTCACCGGCCGGAACGCGGGTGGTGAGCAGATCCATATTGCGCTTCACGCTGGAAGCCTTGGCCGTGCCGATAAGCACGGTGGCCACGCATGGTTCGTCGAGCGGG
>DASYCS010000033.1:0-6124 GCA_036500025.1 Mesorhizobium sp.
CAACCGGCTTATCGACCTGTCGGAACGTGCCGCTGAAATGCTGAACTACGCCAATGTCGGAACCGCCGAGGTCAAGGTGGACTATATTGGACGCGCCCCGCTTGAAGGCAATGACGACCAGTATTTGATGGCCTCATACCATCCCGGCAACCGCGCTCCCGATCCTTCCGATGGCTTGCCGGCAGGCGTGATGATTGCCCTGAACGGCGCGACGCCAAGCGCATCCGGCAGCGCCTCGTCGATCCCTTTTCCAGGTCAGCTGACCAATTCGGCGGCAACTGTTGAAACCCCGACGGTAACGGCATCCGCGTCCGGCTTTGCTCAATTGCCTGAATTCGGGCCGATCGTGACGGAGCGTCCCGATATTGCATCGCAGCCGCCGGTGCCGTTCTCGCTGGCCTCGCTATCTTATGCCGACGAGCGCGTGCAGCGTGCGTGGGGCGCATTTGCCGCCCTGGATGAGACAGGCAGTTCCGCATGGAAGCAGGCGACCAGCGCCGATGGTTCAAAGGGCGCCTCCAGCTATATAGCCGTTGGAACCTACGCAAGCGCCGTCGAGGCCAAAGCCATGGCTTCGACCCTGACCGGCTTCGGCAAAAGCGAAATCCAGCAATCGAACCGCGACGGTAAGCCGTGGTACTCGGTCAACCTTTATCCAGATGGTCACGGCAACCTTGACGATCTGTTGCAGGCGGCGTGGTCGCGTGGCGCGCCCGACGCGCTTGCCGTGCGCGATTGACCTTTCGGACGGACGCCGGCCACCCATCGGTTTTCCGGATTGATCCTGTAGGCAAGCCTGCTAGCCTTGTTGCGACCGGCTGTGGGAGCTGGCGCCAACAGGGCATTTTTGGATGAAAAGCTGGATTTTCCAGATAGTTGCGGGGTTTCTCGGGCTTATATTCTCAGGGCTGCCGATGAACGAGGCCAGCGCGCAACTGTTCGAGACCAAGGCGGCGCAGGCCTATATGGTCGACGCCGAAACCGGCACAGTCCTGTTTTCCAAGGATGCGGATAAAATCATTCAGCCGGCTTCGCTTGCCAAGCTGATGACCGTGGAAATGGCATTCAACGCGATCAAATCCGGGCGACTGAAACTCGATGACACCTTCGTCGTCAGCGAAAACGCGTGGCGCACCGGCGGCGCTCCCTCCGGCACTTCGACGATGTTTGCGAAGATCAAGTCGACCATACGCGTGGAAGACCTGATCCAGGGCGTGGCGGTACAGGCCGCAAATGATGGCTGCATCGTCATTGCCGAGGGCATGGCCGGCTCGGAGGACAATTTTGCGCTGCAAATGACCGAGCGCGCCCGCAAGATCGGTTTCGACAATTCGATTTTCGTCAACTCGACCGGCTTGCCCGCAGCCGGCCAACAGACGACGGTCAAGGATCTCGCTCTGCTGGCCTTGCACCTGTCACGGGATTACCCAGATCTCTACCGCTATTTCGGCGGGAAGGATTTTACCTGGAACAAGATATCCCAGAGAAACCGTAACCCGCTGCTGGGAATGGATATCGGCGCGGATGGGCTGAGCGTCGGCAATAGCGAGCAGTCGGGCTACGGCATCGTCGGGTCAGTCAGCCAGGGCGGCAAGCGCGTGGTCGCCGCCATGAGCGGTCTTGCCAGCGACAGGGAGCGTTCGGAAGAGGCGCGCAAGCTGCTGGAATGGGGCCTGCGTTCTTTTGAAAAGACGGAAATTTTCTCCAGGGACGAAGGCGTCGGCGAGGCCGAGGTGTTCGGCGGAGTGAAGTCTACGGTGGCCCTGAAAGCCAACGGACCTGTGGATATTTTTCTGCCCATCACCAACCGCGACAAGATGACGGCGCGCATCGTCTATGATGGACCGCTGGTCGCGCCGGTGGAAAAGGGGCAGCCGGTCGGCTCGTTACGTGTCTGGATAGGCGATACGCTTAGCCAGGAAACGCCGCTGTTCGCGGCTGAAACCGTCAATGTCGGTTCGCTGCCGCAACGCGCGCTCGATGCCACGAAGGAATTGGCGATCGGCTGGCTTCGATAAGATAACCGGCGTGGACCTTTAGAGCCGCCCGGACTATGACCATCCCCGCGAGAAAAAAGGTCTGTCGCGTGGCACACGGTGTTTTCATCACGTTCGAAGGCGGAGAAGGGGCCGGCAAGTCGACCCAGATCGACCGGCTGGCAGGCAAGCTGCGCGCCAAGAAATACGATGTCGTCGTCACGCGTGAGCCGGGTGGTTCACCGGGCGCCGAAGCCGTCCGCCACGTTCTTTTGTCCGGCGCCGCCGAGCCGTTCGGTCCGGAAATGGAAGCTCTGCTGTTCGCGGCAGCCCGTTCGGATCATGTCGAACAGCTCATCAAGCCTGCGATAGCGCGCGGGGCCATTGTGCTGTGCGACCGCTTTATGGATTCCTCGCGCGTCTACCAGGGCGTTACCGGCGGGGTCGATGCCGGTTTGATGGACGCGTTGGAAAATGTCGCCGTGCACGGCGCCGTTCCCGACATGACGCTCATCCTCGACATCGACCCGGCAGAGGGTCTGGCGCGCGCGGCATCGAGGCGGGGCGAACATGCCGTGGCAGACCGGTTTGAAAAGGAAGTGCTGGAAATACACCGGCAGCGGCGCGCGGCCTTTCTGGCGATCGCGGCGGCGGAACCGGATCGCTGTATCGTCATCGACGCGGCAGCTTTGCCCGAGGTGGTCGAGGACAGCATCACGGCAGCCGTGTTTGCCGCGCTGGAGGTCCGCATACCAGCCCGTTCCAATCGGGTCACTCACTCCAACCGGGCTGCCAAGGCATGAGCTTCCAGCGGATTGCTCCCGAACAGCACGACACCCTGGACGGCGTTCCCGAACCTTCGGAGACGCCACGGCTGATCGGTCATGCGCAGGCTGCATCCATGCTGGTCGCGGCCTATCGGGCCGGCAAGCTGCCGCATGCGCTGATCGTTGCCGGCCCGGTTGGCATCGGCAAGGCGACCTTTGGCTTTCATCTCGCCCATCACCTGTTGAAATATCCGCAATATGAGACCGCGCCTGCCATGCTTGCGGTTCCCGACCCGACCTCGTCGCTGTTTCGCCAGATCGCCACCGGGGCCCACCCTTCGGTGTTGCACCTGACGCGGCCGCTGAACGAAAAGACCAAGGCCTACAAGAGCGTCGTCACGGTCGATGAGATTCGCAAGGTCAGCCGTTTCCTGTCGATGACCTCGCACGATGGCGGTTACCGGATCGTCATCATCGATCCGGCGGACGACATGAACACCAATGCCGCCAATGCGTTACTGAAGAACCTTGAGGAACCGCCCGCGCGCACCCTGTTCATCCTAGTGGTACACGCGCCGGGCAGCCTTCTGCCGACCATCCGTTCGCGCTGCCAGCTCGTGCGCCTCTCGCCGCTCGGCGTCGACGATCTGATGAGTGTCCTCGATGCTGCCGATCAGGCGCCGCCCACCGGCGCCGCCGAAAGGGCGGCCTTGGCCAGCCGGGCAGGCGGCAGCGCGCGCATGGCGATCCTGCTTGCCCATTATGGTGGCCTTGAAATAGCCGAAACCCTCGACGCGATGATCGCAGCGAATAAGCCCGATATCGTCGGCGCGCACCGCATCGCCGACGCCGTTTCGGGCCGGGACAGGGCGATTGCCTTCGACATATTCAACCGCCGCGTCCTCGACCTTTTGTCCGATGCGGCGAGCGGTGCTGCGCAATCGGGGGCGCTGGAGCGCGCCAAAGCCCTTTCCGACACTTGGCATGAAGCCGTGAACGCGATATCCGATACCGAGACCTACAATCTCGACAAGAAGCAACACGCCCTGATGATGATCGACCGCTTGAACGCAGCGATTAGAATGTGACCGCGCCGGAGCATCGGGTGGCGTTCGCCAGGCCGATGCGCTATGCCACCGCGACCTCATTTCATCCGGCATTCAAGGCAAGACGGTTCGATCATGTCACGCGAGAAATTCTACATAACCACCGCGATTTCCTACCCAAACGGCAAGCCGCATATCGGCCATGCCTACGAGTTGATTGCGACCGACGCTCTCGCCCGCTTCCAGCGCCTTGACGGCAAGGACGTATTCTTCCTGACCGGCACGGACGAGCACGGCATCAAGATGTTGCAGACGGCGAAGCGGGAAGGCATTTCGCCTCGCGAATTGGCGGACCGCAATTCCGCGGAATTCAGGCGGATGGCCACCGCCCTTGGCGCCTCCAACGACGATTTCATCCGCACGACCGAAGAGCGCCACTACCGCGCCTCGCAGGCGATCTGGAAGGCGATGGCGGCCAATGGCGACGTCTACAAGGGCGGGTATGCCGGCTGGTATTCAGTGCGCGACGAAGCCTATTACGGCGAAGACGAGACCGAAGTGCGGGCCGATGACGTTCGCTACGGCCCGCAGGGAACGCCGGTCGAATGGGTCGAGGAAGAAAGCTACTTCTTCAAGCTTTCGGCCTATCAGGACCGGCTGCTGGCACTTTACGAAAGCCAGCCGGGCTTCATCGGCCCATCGGAGCGGCGCAACGAGGTGATGAGCTTCGTTAAATCCGGGCTGAAGGATCTGTCCATTTCACGCACCACTTTCGACTGGGGCGTGCCGGTGCCCGGCGATGAAAAGCACGTCATGTATGTCTGGGTCGATGCGCTGACGAATTACATTACCGGCATCGGCTATCCCGATGAAAATGATGAGAAATGGGGTTTTTGGCCGGCTGATGCCCACATCATTGGCAAGGATATCGTCCGCTTCCACGCGGTCTATTGGCCGGCATTTCTGATGTCGGCCGGCATCGAATTGCCCAAGCGTGTATTCGGCCATGGCTTTTTGTTCAACCGCGGCGAGAAGATGTCGAAATCGCTGGGCAATGTCATCGATCCGTTCACGATGGTCGAGCATTACGGGCTGGATCAGGTCCGTTATTTCTTCCTGCGCGAAGTGCCGTTTGGCCAGGACGGCAGCTATAGCCATGAAGCCATCGTCAACCGCACGAATGCCGACCTTGCCAACGACCTCGGCAATCTGGCCCAGCGGTCGCTGTCGATGATCGCCAAGAATTGCGACGGCCTCGTGCCTGTGTGCGGCGAACTCACCGATGCCGACAAGGCGCTTCTCGATCAGGCATCGGCGGCCCTTGTAACGGCGCGCAAGGCAATGGCGGAGCAGGCCATTCATCTAGCGCTGGCCGCGATCTTCGCCGTCGTTGCCGAGGCAAACCGTTATTTCGCCGCGCAGGCGCCATGGGCGCTGAAGAAGACGGATGCCGCCCGGATGGAAACCGTGCTGTGGACCACGGCGGAGACGATCCGCCGCGTGGCGGTCATGTGTCAGCCTTTCATGCCGACATCGGCCGCAAAGCTGCTCGACGTGCTGGCCGTGCCTTCTGAAAACCGCAACCTCGCCGACGTCGATAGAGCGGGTGGGCTGGTGGCGGGCACCGCCTTGCCAGCGCCGCAGCCGGTCTTTCCGCGTTATGTCGAGCAGGCAGCATCGGAGTAGCTGCGATGCTGGTCGACAGCCATTGCCATCTCGATTTCCCCGACTTCGCGCAGGAGCGCGCAGCGATTGTCGCCCGCGCGGTTGCCGCGGGCGTAGGCCGCATGGTGACGATCTCCACGCGCGTAAAGAAATTTCCGCAAGTAATTGAGATTGCTGAACAGTTTGAAGAAGTCTACTGCTCGGTCGGCACCCATCCGCACAATGCCGATGAGGAACTCGACATAACGGCCGATGATTTGGTTCGCCTGGCGGCGCATCCAAAGGTCGTAGCCATCGGCGAAGCCGGGCTGGACTACCACTACGACAAGGCCCCGCGCCAGGCGCAGGCGCAAGGCTTTCGCAATCATATCGCAGCGGCGCGCATAACCGGCCTGCCGCTGGTGATCCACGCACGCAGCGCCGATGAAGACATGGCCGCGGTCCTTGAGGAAGAAACAGGGAAGGGCGCATTTCCCTTCATTTTGCATTGCTTTTCGTCGGGTCGCGGACTGGCTGAAACGGGCGTTGCGCTTGGCGGTTATGTTTCCTTTTCCGGCATCCTGACTTTCAAGAATTCAGCCGAGCTGCGCGCCATCGCGGCAGACATTCCGCGCGACCGCCTGCTTGTCGAAACCGACGCGCCATATCTCGCGCCGACGCCATTTCGTGG
>DASYCS010000034.1:0-19693 GCA_036500025.1 Mesorhizobium sp.
CATCGTCAATACGGTGATCGCCGGCTGGCATGGCCGCAAGAAGCGCGGCATCGGCGAGAATTTCTGGCAGTTCCGCCCCTATGTCGAGGGTGATTCCTCGCGCATCGACTGGCGCCGCTCCGCCCGCGACGACCATACCTATGTTCGCGACCGCGAATGGGAAGCGGCCCATACGGTATGGCTGTGGGCCGACCCCTCGCCGTCCATGCTCTATAAATCGACGGCGGCGAGCGTCTCCAAGCAATCGCGCGCGCTGGTGCTGGCGCTCGCCATGGCCGAGCTTCTGTCGCGCGGCGGCGAGCGCATCGGCTGGCCCGGCCTGACCGACCCCTTTACGGCGCGCAACGGCGCCGAACGCATCGCCGCCCATCTTTCCCATGCCGCCGATCTGTCCGCCAAGCCCGACCTTTCCGGCATCCGCCGCTTTTCCGACGCGGTGCTCATCAGCGACTTTCTCGATCCGGTCGAGGAAACCTTCCAATGGCTGGACGAACTGGCCCGGCGCGGCGTTCGCGCCCATCTGGTCGAGGTGGCGGATCCTGCGGAGGAAAGCTTTCCCTATGCGGGCCGCACCGAATTCACCGATCCTGAAACCGGAGAAAGGCTGACCGCCGGCCGCGCCGAGATGCTGGGCGACGACTACCGCCGGCTTTACGCCGCGCGTCGCGCCGAATTGGCCTCCCGGTGCCAGCGGCTTGGCTGGAGCTTCACCACCAACCACACCGACCGGCTCGCCTCCGACGCGCTGGCGCGGCTTCACTTGGCGATGGGCGGCGACAGCCTCCATGCCGGGAAGATCGGCGCATGAGCTGGCTGCCGCTCTCCTTTGGCGCACCGATGGTGCTGTGGGGCCTCCTCGCCCTGCCGGTCATCTGGTGGCTGCTGAAATTGACGCCGCCCAAGCCGCAGGCGGAGGTCTTCCCGCCGTTCAAAATCCTGGCCCGCGTGCTGAAACGACAGGAAACCCCGCAGCGCAGCCCTTGGTGGCTGACGCTGCTGCGGCTGTTGATGGCCGCGCTCGTCATCGCAGCGCTGGCCGAACCTGTATTCAACCCGCGCGAAACCCTGCCCACCCAAGGCAGCGCACTCGCCTTGGTCATCGACAATGACTGGGCCGCCGCGCCCGACTGGGACAAGCGCGTCGCCACCGCCGAGCGGCTGATTTCGGACGCCGGCTCGAAGAGCATGCCGGTCGTCGTCGCCCTCACCGCTGAAAAACCGAATGCCGAAATCGGCCCCTTCGACGCGGCAGCCGCGCTTGACCGGTTGCGCGCCGCCAAGCCGCGCCCCGTGCCCACCGACCGGCCCGCCATCTATGCCCGAATTGCCGAAACGCTGGCCACCCTGCCCGGCGCCAGCGTCGCCATCCTGTCCGATGGGCTGGCCGCCAAGGGTGACGAGACGGCGTTCAAGACGCTGCTTTCGAAAAACGCCGCCAATGTCGTCTGGGCCGAACCGGAACGAGTTGCCGCCATCGCTCTCACCAGTGCCGAAAACGAGGTGGACGGCTTTGCGCTGACCGCCATCCGCGCGCCGGGCGAGCAGACAGCCGCAAAGGTCACCGCCGGCGCCTTCGACGACAAGGGCCGCCGCATCGCCGACGCCACGCTGAGCTTCGCGCCCGGCGAAACCAAGGGCACCGGCACGATGGCCGTGCCGTTCGAACTGCGCAATGATTTCTCGCAGATCGCGATCGATGGCGAGCGCCATGCGGGCGCGGTGCGCGTGCTGGACGACAGCGCCAAGCGCCGCCGCGTCGGGCTGTTGTCGCAAGCCGAGGCCGACCAGGCGCAGCCGCTTTTGTCGCCGCTCTACTATATTCGCCGCGCGCTCTCGCCCTTTGCCGATCTGGTCGAGCCTTCGAGCGCCGATCTTGCCGACGCCATTCCGCAATTGCTCGACCGGAAACCGGCGATGATCGTCATGGCCGATGTCGGCGCAATTCCCCAGCAGGTCCGGCAAAGGCTGGTCGACTGGGTCAATAATGGCGGCACGCTGGTGCGCTTTGCCGGCTCGCGCCTCGCCGCCGCCGGCAATGACGACGATTTGCTGCCGGTGCGCCTGCGCACGGGCGAACGTTCGCTGGGCGGCACGCTTTCGTGGACCACGCCGCAGCCGGTGGCCGAATTCCCCAAAACCGGCCCGTTCGCCGACCTCGCCGCGCCGAAGGAAGTCACCGTAAGCCGGCAGGTGCTGGCCGAACCCGGCCCCGACATTGCCGACCGCACCTGGGCAAGCCTTGCCGACGGCACGCCGCTGGTCACCGGCCTGAAGAAGGGTAAGGGCACGCTGGTGCTTTTTCACACGACGCCGGAAGCGACATGGTCGAACCTGCCGATTTCCGGCAGCTTCGTCGAAATGCTGCGCCGCATCGTGCAATTGTCGCGCAACCAGGGCGCGGTGGCTTCCAATACCGAAATCACCGCCACCGCCCTCGCGCCTTATCGCATGATCGCCGCCGATGGCGCGTTGGTGCCGCCGACGCCCGATGCCCGGCCGCTGGTTCCCAACGCCAAGGCTCCCGTCACGCTTGAAAACCCGCCCGGCCTCTATGGCTCCGACGCCGGCGTCTATGCCCACAATCTGCTCGATGCCGACAGCACGCTGACGCCGCTTGCGCGCCCGAACATCTCGGTGCCTGTCACCGCCATGCGCTACGCCTTCGATGAATCGCGCCACCTGAAAGGCTCGCTGGTTCTCGCGGCGCTGGCGTTGATGGTTCTGGACACGCTGGCGGTGTTCTGGATGGGCGGCCTGTTCTCACGCCGCAGCAGTGCGCGCCGGCTTTCCTCCGCGACGACGGCAGCCGTCGCACTGGTCGCGCTTGCTGCTCTCTCCGCTTATCCCGGCAGCGCGCGCGCCGATGATTCCAAGCCGGGCGACGCGCAGGCCATCGAGGCCGTCGCCAAGACGCGCATCGCCTATGTGCTGACCGGTGAACCGGGTGTCGACGCCATCAGCCGCGCCGGCATCGAGGGGCTGGATCGCTTCCTTATCGAAAAGACGGCGCTGGAACCGGGCGAGCCGGCAGGCGTCGACATCGCCAGCGATGAGTTGTCCTTCTACCCGCTGATCTACTGGCCCATCGATGCCGCTGCCGCGATGCCGAGCGAGGCGGCGATTGCCCGCATCGACGCCTACATGCAACAGGGCGGCACGGTGCTGTTCGATACGCGCGACCAGTTCGCCACCGGCATCGGCGCCGATTCGGCCAGCCCCGCGACGACCCGGCTGCGCGACATTCTGGGCAATTTGAACGTGCCGCCGCTGGAACCGGTGCCGGCCGACCATGTGCTGACCAAGTCCTTCTACATCCTTCCCGAATTTCCGGGCCGCTTCAACGGCAGCCCGCTCTGGGTCGAAGCCTCGCTCGATGCCGGCAATGCGGACAACCGCCCGGTGCGCACCGGCGACGGCGTTTCGCCGATCATGATCACCGCCAATGATTTTGCCGGCGCATGGGCCATCGACGCCAATGGCGATCCGCTGCTGCCCACCGTGCCGTCCGACCCGCTACAGCGCATTTACGCCTTGCGCGCCGGCGTCAACATCATGATGTACATGCTGACCGGCAATTATAAATCCGACCAGGTGCATGTGCCGATCCTGCTTGAGCGGCTGGGACAGTAGCATGAACTGGTCGCTCGCCTTCGAACCCCTGTTCTCGTGGCCATGGCTTGCAGCGGCCCTGGCTCCGCTGGCCATCCTCGCGATTATCGGCCTGTGGTTTCGCCAGCGCGGCGGATGGCTGCGCGCGCTGGCCCTGGCCGCCCTTGCGGCGGCCCTGCTCAACCCCGTCTTCCTCGACGAAGACCGCGAGCCGCTGAAAAGCGTCGTCGCCGTCGTGGTCGATCGCAGCCAGAGCCAGGACATTGGCGAACGTACCGCACAAACCGACGCCGCCCTTGCCGGCGTCAAGGAACGGCTTGCCCGCTTCAAGCAGTTCGACGTGCGCGTGGTCGAAACCGGCCGGGCCAGCGCCGCCGAAGACCGCACCGAAACGCGGCTGTTTTCGGCGCTCGACAGCGCCTTCCGCGATGTGCCGCCCTCGCGCATCGGCGGCGCGGTGATGATAACCGATGGCGAGGTGCACGATGTGCCGAAGGGCGCGCCCGAATTCGCAGCGCCCCTGCATGCCCTGATTACCGGCAACGACCATGAAAAGGATCGCCGCATCCGCTTTGAGCGCGCGCCGCGCTTCGGCCTCGTCGGCAAGCCGCTCGACATGTCCTTCCGCGTCATCGCCTCCGACAATCAGTCCGGCCCGGTCGATGTTCGCGTCTCGGTCAATGGCCAGCAGGTAGCGGTCGAACATGCCTTCATCGGCCAGGAAATGCCGTTGCAGGTCACCATCCCGAATGCCGGCCGCAACATAATCGAGCTTGCCATCCCCAAGCAGGAAGGCGAACTGACCGAAATCAACAACCGCGCCATCGCGCTGGTCGACGGCATCCGCGAGAATTTGCGCGTGCTGCTGGTTTCCGGTGAGCCGCACGCAGGCGAGCGCACATGGCGCAACCTGTTGAAGTCCGACGCCTCGGTCGATCTGGTCCACTTCACCATCCTGCGCCCGCCGGAAAAACAGGATGGCACCCCCATCAACGAACTGTCGCTGATCGCCTTTCCCACGCGCGAGCTTTTCGTGGAAAAAATCAACCAGTTCGATCTCATCATTTTCGACCGCTACCAGCACCGCGACGTGCTGCCGATCCTCTATTACGATTACATCGCCGAATATGTGGAACAGGGCGGCGCATTGTTGATTGCCGCCGGGCCGGAATATGCCGGCGAGCAGACCATTGCGCGCACGCCGTTGATGGCGGCGCTGCCGGCGATGCCGACCGGCGAGGTCATCGACAAGGCGTTCTACCCGCGCCTGACCGATATTGGCCAGCGCCATCCGGTGACGCGCGGCCTAGATGGATCGGGGGTCGAGCCGCCGCATTGGGGCCGCTGGTTCCGCACCATCGGCGTCGAGAAACCGGAAGGCGAGGTGGTGATGAAGGGCGCCGACAACCGGCCACTGCTGCTGCTCGACCACAAGGGCGAAGGCCGCGTCGGCATGCTTCTGTCCGACCAGGGCTGGCTGTGGGCGCGCGGCTATGAAGGCGGCGGCCCGCATGTCGAGCTTTACCGCCGCATCGCCCATTGGCTGATGAAGGAGCCGGAACTGGAAGAGGAAAGGCTGACCGCCGATGGGCGCGGCATGGTGTTGGAAGTGCGCCGCCAGACCATGAGCGACGCCCCCGGCGCGGCGCAAATCATCACGCCGTCGGGCAAGGCGCTGACGGTCAAGCTGCAAAAATCCGAACCTGGTGTCTTCACCGGCAGCGTTGAGGTCAAGGAAATCGGCCTCTACCAGGTCGGCAACGGAAATTTGACGGCGCTCGCCCATGTCGGGCCGGTCAATGCGCCTGAGTTCACGGATGTGGTTTCCACCGAAAACAAACTGAAGCCTGCGACAGATGCGACCGGCGGCAGCGTCCGCCGCCTGGCCGCGTCGTCGGGCAATGGCGTGGTTTTACCCTCGATCGTACCGGTGCGCTCATCCGGCGAAGCGGCAGGCAACGACTGGATCGGCCTTCGCGCCACCGACGACAGCGTGCTCAAGGCAGTCAGCCGCGTGCCGCTGTTCGGCGGCTTCCTCGGCCTTGGCGTGCTGCTGCTGGCCATGGGATCGATGTGGTATCGCGAGGGGCGCTAGGCCCACTGGCTCCCGGAACCTAAGCCCCTCCCGCGAGTTGCTTTTCCAGTGGAAGCTCACTCGATGGAGAAGTTGAATGGCCGAGGACAACGATCCGCAGCGCGCCTGGGATTTGATCGAAAAGATCGGTTTTTGCATGCTGGCGACCAATGACGGCAGGGATATTCGCTCCCGTCCGATGACGGCGCACGCCGAGCGCGAAGAAAACGCCGTTTATTTTCTGCTCGACCTGAAAGACCACAAAAATCTCGACGCCTTCGCCAGTTCC
This sequence comes from Mesorhizobium sp., assembly GCA_036500025.1. Classification (GTDB taxonomy): domain Bacteria; phylum Pseudomonadota; class Alphaproteobacteria; order Rhizobiales; family Rhizobiaceae; genus Mesorhizobium. The sequence goes on from DASYCS010000034.1 coordinate 5,973, forward strand.
TGCCTGGCTTTCGCCGATTCGGGCGACATGAACTACGTGTCGGTCACCGGCTCCGGCGAGGTGTCCAACGACCGCGCCAAGATCGGGGAGCTTTGGTCGTCGCCCTATAAGGCGTTCTGGGACGGCCCCGACGATCCGAATATCCGCGTGCTCAAGATCACGCCGAAAGACGCCCAATATTGGGATGGTCCAGGCAAGATCGCCAGCTATGCAAAGATGCTGGCCGCCGCCGTCAGCGATGCTAAGCCCGACCTTGGCGACCATGGCAAGGTGAGAATGTAACCTGCCGGGTTCCACTTGGGAGCCGTGACGGTATCGACGCTTACAAAGAAGGCCGCTCCGGCGTCGATGCGCGGAGCGGCCTTTGAAAAATATGCTGCCTGCTCAGTACTTCTTGGCAACATGCATCTTGTGGGCGCTGTGATGAACAGCATGCTTCTTGTGGGCACGGTGATGGGTCATGTGGCCGCTGGCATGATGCATCTTGTGGGAAACGTGATGCTTGTGGTGATGGACCACGGTGTGATGATGATGAACCTTCCTGTGGGACGAAGGAGTGTGCATCGAGGCGGCGCTGGCGCTACCGGCGCCGAGCATCGGAGCCGAGAATGCAAGAGCGATTGCAAGGCCGAGAGCGGAAACGAAAGATTTTTTCACGATATGATTCCTGTTGTTTGCCGGTCGGGTTGATCCGGTCGAACTCTGATGCGTCCGCTATGTTCGGCCGCCACGCAGGCAGTTATGCCACAGGATTCTTTCGCCGGTTTTTCCGAACTGTTGAATTTTGTTTCCGAATTGTTGCTGGAAGCCGTTGGCGGCAGGCATTTGCCGGCGGCTCTGCCTTCATCGTGCCAGGCAACGCCATCGAAAAGGCAGCACGCAGCTTGCCTGCTCTATTCCTCAGGCTCCGCCGTGAACATCAGCGGATAGCCCTTCGCCTTGCCGGCATCGGTAGCCCGTTGCGCCTTTGTTTCGGCCACGTCCTTGGTGAAGACGGCTACCACGCAGACGCCGCGCCGGTGCGCGGTGATCATCACCCGATGGGCCTGGTCCTCGCTCAGCTTGAACTCCCCCTTCAGCACCGTGACGACGAACTCGCGCGGCGTGAAATCGTCATTGACGAGAATGACCTTGTAGAGCTTCGGCCGCTCGGTCTTGGGCTGCGGCTTGACGCGCGCGATGGTCAGCGGATCGTTGGTCGGTGGCGACATGACACGCTATTTCATCATCGCCGACGCTCAATTCAAGCCCCCGCCATCCTGGCGATGACGAATGCTGGAAGGCCGCCCCGCGAAAATTTCGTGGAGCGGCCTTGGATCGTCAGCGAATTACATCGCCTTCTTGGCGGCCTTCTTCGGAGCAACCTTCTTATGGGCGCTCTTCTTGACGACCTTCTTCTGCGCAACCTTGTGCACGGGCTTCTTGACGGCCGGGGCGGTCGTCGCGGCTGCCGGAGCGGCGGCAGTGGTGGTGGCGGCAGCGTTGGCGGCGCTCATGGCCGGAACGGAGAATGCAAGCGCAACGGCAACGCCGAGGGCGGAGAGGAGGGACTTGTTCATGGACTTTTTCCTTTGTTCGCAGGTTGTGGGTTGAGTTTCACTGGTTCGGGTCTGCCGGCGACACTCCCAGCACTTTCAAGGCTTGTGCGAGTATCCGGATGCCCTGCGCCTGTTTTCTATCGGCACAGAACCGGTTCGCTTTCCTCTGAAGCGCCTTTGCCTCGGCGACCTGCACCGCCTTGGCATGGGTTTCCATGGCTTCGTCGACCTGTCGACTTAGCCGGCTGCAACGTTCGCTCCGGGTGACCAGCACCTTCGAACTGGCCACTTTCGCATCCGATTGCCCGACAGTTGCGGTGATGAGCAGAACGGGGAGCAACGCACTCACCAATCTTGTCGGGTATCTTTGCATGGCCGGGTCCTGAAACCCCCTGGAGCGAGTGCGCGGTCGATGGCCTGACCGCCACGGCACCCCTTATGACCCCGGTTTCTTTCGCCAGTTTGTCTGCAATGTTGAATGTTGTTTCCCGATTGTTTCCGGCTTCCCGCCCGGCAGCAAACCGGACGCCACAGGCATATTTTTGCCATCAATGACGCCCTATGGAGACAGCAGACCGAGCATGCAGGGCACGCCCTTGAAATCCGATCCGCACATATTGATCGTCGATGACGACAAGGACATCCGCGACCTCTTGCAGGAATTCTTCCGCAAGCGCGGTTTGCATGCGTCGGTCGCCGCCGACGGCGTCGAGATGGAATCGGTGATGCGCCGCGCGCAGATCGATCTCATCGTGCTCGACGTCATGCTGCCCGGCAAAAGCGGGTTGGAACTGTGCCGCGAGCTTCGCGCCCGCTACCCGACGCCGATCATCATGCTGACCGCCGTCACCGAAACGACGGACCGTGTGGTCGGGCTGGAAATGGGGGCGGACGACTATGTGCCAAAGCCGTTCGACCCGCGCGAATTGCTGGCACGCGTCCGCGCCGTGCTGCGGCGCAACGACCCCGAAACCCGCAAGGAGCCGCAACGGCAGGTCTATCGCTTCGCCGGCTGGAGCATGGATTGCTCGCGCCGTCGCCTGATGGCGCCAGGCGACGTACTGGTCGAGTTGACGGGAGCGGAATTCAACCTGCTTCACACCTTCGTCAGGAGTGCCCAGCGCGTCCTGACCCGCGACCAGCTCATTGAACTGTCCGGCGGTGAAGGCGGCGCCAGCTACGACCGCTCCATCGACATTCTGGTCAGCCGGCTGCGCCGCAAGATGGAAGACGATCCGCGCACGCCCAAGCTTATCATGACAGTGCGCAGCGGCGGTTATCAGTTCATGCCGGAAACGGTAGCCGAATGAGGCGTTTCCTGCCGCAGACCCTGCCCGCCTGGGTTCTGCTCGTCGTCATCACCGGCCTTTTGGTCAGCCAGTTGACCACTTTCTACCTCGTCCAGCGCGACCGCGCCGCCAGCAACGATGTGGTGGAACTGTACCGCCTTAACGAGCGTACGTTTTCCTATGTGCAGCTCATGCACAAGGCCTCTCCCCCGGACCGCAAGCAGCTGGCGGCGGGACTCTCCAACAGCGGCAACGCGCTGACGGTTTCCGATACGCCGGTGGTTTCCTCACCGATCGCCACCGATGATTCACTGGCCGAGCTTGAGGACATTCTGGTCGGCCGCCTTTCGAAATTCGGCGTCATCGATGCGCGCGTGCGCCGCGATGCCGCCGAACGGGACGCGACCGGGCTTGGCCAGACGGACACGGATACGGAACTTGGCCAGGTCGAGCGCGACCTGCTGGCGCTGGCGACCAATTTCGCCAAGAGCAAGAAACTCACCGCCTCGGTCGAATTCGCCGATGGCCAATGGCTGAACTTCACCACCCCCATCACGCCGGTCGCACCGGTGCTGAACCTCGACAGCACGCCGCTGTCGGCCATCGTCGCGGCGCTGGTGGTCATCATGTCGATCTGGTCGCTGCGCCGGCTGACCGCCCCCTACCGGACGCTGGAGCGCGCGGTCGGCAAGATTTCAGCCGATCTCAGAAGCCCGCCGCTCGATGAGAACGGCAGCCGCGAATACCGTTCCGCCGCCAGGGCGCTGAATGCCATGCAGTTGCGTCTGCGCGAATATGTCGAAGACCGCGAACAGCTTGCCGCCGCCCTTGCGCATGATTTGCGCACGCCGCTTACCCGCATGCGATTGCGGCTGGAATTGCTTGGCCGGTCGAAAGCCCGCACCGCCCTTGCGCACGACCTGTCCGATATCGACCAGATCGCGCGTTCCGTCATCGATTTCGCCACCTTCGAAATGGCCGAGGAAAAGCCGGAGCGCATCGACCTCGCTTCGCTCGCTTCGTCGATTGCCGACAGTTACGACACGGTGTCGTTCGAACGCGAAGCCGAGCGGGGCATGGTTTGCGCAGCGCGCCCGATAGCGCTGCGCCGCTGCATTACCAACCTGGTCAACAATGCGGTGCTCTACGGCAAGCGGGTGCATCTCGATCTTCACCGCAATGGTGGCAACATCGCCCTGACGATCCGTGACGAGGGGCCGGGCATCGCGCCCGAGCAGTTCGAGCAGGTGTTTCGGCCTTTCGTTCGCATCGAGACATCGCGCAGCCGCGAAACCGGCGGCTCCGGCCTAGGCCTGACCATCGCCCGCAACATCGCCCGCAGCATGGGTGGCGATGTGCGGCTGAGCAACCACCCGCTAGGCGGCCTCTGCGCGGAGCTGACATTGCCCGCCATTACCGTAACGGCGTGAGCATCGGCCCCAGCCAGCTCCGGCTCGCTTGGCGAGGTCGGTTTCGAACACACGAGGCGGAACGAAATCGAGCCGGCCCGGCAGGCACGCCGCATCTGCTGCGACATTCCGATTCAAGATCAACCGCTTGCGGCGGTTCTCCGAATCATCTTGTCAACGGCCTAACGCCGCAGCACCGCCGACAAAACGTCCCGGATGCCGATCGAGCCGACGAAGCGCGACTGTTCGTCGAACAGCGCCACAGGCGCCGTCTGTGAGCGGTGCATGGCCAGCATGACCGTCTTCAACGACGTGCCGGGCGTTGCCCAGAACACCTGGCTCGCCTCTTCGGGCTGGCCCTCGACATCGGCGCACGACACCCAGATCGCAGGCTTGCCGTTGCGTTCCGCAGCCGACACCAGCCCCTTGCCATCGACCTTGAAACGGGTGGTGGCGCGCCGGTCGAGCCAGACCCAGCCATCCCCGCTTTCCTCCAGCTCGCGCCGGTCGCGCATCACGTTCCAGGCGGTCAGCACCGACAACGGATTAACGTTGGCGATGAATTCGCGCACATAATCGTTGGCCGGCCGCAGCACGATGTCTTCGGGCGCGCCGGTCTGCACGATCCGGCCGCCTTCCATGATCGAGATATGGGTCCCGATCTTCAGCGCTTCTTCAAGGTCGTGGGAAACGAAGATGATGGTCTTCTTCAGTTCCGCCTGCAATTGCAGCAATTCGTCTTGCAGCTTGGTGCGGATAAGCGGATCGAGCGCCGAAAACGGCTCGTCCATCAAAAGGATCGGCGCTTCGGTGGCAAAGGCGCGCGCCAGGCCGACGCGCTGCTGCATGCCGCCGGAAAGTTCGTGCGCGTATTTCTTCGCCCATTGTTCGAGATTGACGAGCTTGAGTTGCTTGTGAACGCGCTCCTTGCGCTCGGCCTCCGGCACGCCGGCAAGCTCAAGCCCGAAGCCGACATTTTCCTCCACCGTGCGCCATGGCAGCAGTCCGAATTGCTGGAACACCATCGCCACCTGCTTCTGGCGGATGGCGCGCAGCGTCGTGGCGCTACAATTGACGACATCGACCGCGCTGTCGCCCTGCTTGACGAAAACATGGCCCCGCGCCGGCACGTTCAAAAGGTTGACGGCGCGCAGCAGCGTAGACTTGCCCGACCCCGACAGGCCCATCAGCACCGAAATATCGCCTTCCTGGACGGTGAGGTTGCAATTGGCGCAGCCAAGCACCGCACCGGTCTGCGCCAGGATTTCCTGGCGCGTCGCACCGGTGTCGATCATGGCCAGCGCCCGTGGCTTCTCGGTTCCGAAGACGATATCGACGTTCTTGAAATCGACCGCGACGTTCATTTCCTGCCTCCGGTGGTAACGCGGCTCATGCGGTCGAGGATGATGGCCAAAACGACGATGGCAAGCCCGGATTCAAGTCCGAGATCTATCCTGCGCGAACCAAGTGCGCGGTTGATTTCGGTGCCCAACCCGCCGGCGCCGATCAGCGCGGCGAATACCACCATCGACAGCGACAGCATGATCGCCTGGGTGAGGCCCGCCATGATGGTCGGCAATGCGGCCGGCAGTTCCACCTTCCACAAAAGCTGGCGCTTGGTCGCCCCAAATGCCTGGCCTGCTTCGACGATCGATTTTGGCACCGAGGTGACGCCGAGATAGGTCAGCCGCACCGGGGTCGGGATGACGAAGATGATGGTAACGACCAGGCCCGGCGCATTGCCAAGTCCAAACAGGGTCAATACCGGGATCAGGTAGACGAAGGTCGGCAGCGTCTGCATCATGTCGAGGACCGGCAGCATGGCGCGGTAGACTTTCGGCTTGTGCGCGGCCCAGATGCCGAGCGGCACGCCGATCGCCATCGACACCGCGGCGGCGGCCACTACCAGCACCATGGTTTCGACCGTCTGCTTCCACAGGCCTTGGTTGATGATGAAGACAAGGCCGATGAACACCCAGACGGCAAGCGGCCTGGAACGCTGCAATAGCCAGGCAAGGCCGGCAATCACCAGCGCCAGCAAAACTGGCGGCGCTGCCAGCAGAAGATCGACGAGATTGTCGAGGAGCAGGTTGAGGCCGCTCGAAAAGGCCCGGAAGATCGTATCGAAATTGTCGGTAAGGAAGCCGAAGAAATCCTTGCCCCAGGAGCCTATCGGTATCTTGTAGCTGGCCAGGAATTTCGAAACCGGATCCATCTTTCCTCCTTTTGCCGCCTTTCCCGAACCGAACCGGCCTCGGGACAGGATCGCAAAGTCGATCTAAACATATCGCTGCCGGTAAGGCCGGCCGCATCAGGCGCGGCGACCCAACGCTCACCCGTCACATCCGCCGGCCTATCCCCGGACCGTCCCGCCGGATCATTGTGTCACGGGATGCGAAAAAGGGCAGCCCTTGCGCAAAGCTGCCCTTTTTATCGTTACGCCGAACGCCGGCTCAGCTGCCCAGCGCGGTCTTGACGGCGGCAGCGGCGTCTCCGCCGTCGATCGTCGTCACGCCGGCCAGCCAGGGGGTGACCGCATCGGGGTTCTTTTTCAGCCAGTCGGTCGCCACCGTGTTGGCGTCGCCGCCCTTGAGGATGGCGTCCATCATCTGGCCTTCCATGTCCAGATTGAACTTCAGGTTCTTGATGAACGTGCCGGCATTAGGGCATTCCGTCGTGTAGCCCTTGCGCACATTGGTGCTGACGGTGGCCGCGCCGAAGCCGGAATCGCCCATCCCGTCGAGATAGGTGATCTTCATCGCGCCCATCACCGGATGCGGGGTCCAGCCGAGGAAAGCGATCCATTCATTGTTCTTCATCGACTGTTCGGCCTGCGTCAGCATGCCGGCCTCGGAGGATTCGACCAGTTCGAAACCGTCGAGATTGTCGGCCGGGTTCTTGATCATGTCTAAGATGATGCGGTTGCCGTCATTACCGGCTTCGATGCCGTAGATCTTGCCGTTGAACTTGTCCTTGAACTTGCCGAGATCGGTCAGCGTCTTGACGCCGGCGTCGGCCACATAGGTCGGCACAACCAGGCCGTAGCCCGCGCCGGTAAGATTTTCACTGATCGTCTCGACCGAGCCGTCGGCAGCGTAATCCTTGATGTCGTTGGTCATCGACGGCATCCAGTTGCCGAGGAAAACGTCGAGATCCTTGTTTTTCAGCGAAGCATAGGTCACCGGCACCGAAAGCTGGATGACTTTCGGCTCGTAGCCGAGCGCGGTGAGCAACACCGAGGCGACCCCGGTCGTTGCCTGGATATCGGTCCAGCCGACATCCGAAAGGCGTACCGTCTTGCAGCTTTCAGGATCGGCGGCAAAGGCGACGCTCGTGGAAAGGAACGCCGCCAGGCCCAGGCCGGCGACGAAGGAATTCATGCGCGACATCGTGACATCTCCCATTTGCGATTCTTTGGCGAAGCGGATTTCCGTATCCGCCTTGTTTTTGCAGCCAAACATCATTTAGGGGCGGTTTCAAGCGCCAAAGCAATCGTGACGGGCGGCGCGCACTTGCCGATCAACGACATGGCCCGCGCTTTTTTCCGGGGAAAGCCGGCCCCACCCCTCCCGCGATGGAGAGGCTTGAGCGTAGAACGGGCCATGGCCAAGCTCTATTTCCACTACGCCACGATGAATGCCGGCAAGACCACGATGCTGTTGCAGGCGTCGTACAATTACCGCGAGCGCGGCATGGAGACGATGCTGTTCATCGCCGGCCACTACCGCAAGGGCGACAGCGGCTGCATTTCCTCGCGCATCGGACTGGAAGCCGAAGCGGAGATGTTCCGCGACGGCGACGATCTCTTTTCGCGCATAGCCGAACATCGCAGCCGCACGGCCGTGCATTGCGTTTTCGTCGACGAAGCCCAGTTCCTGGACGAGGAACAAGTATGGCAGCTTGCCCGCGTGGCAGACCGGCTCGGCATCCCGGTAATGTGCTACGGCCTGCGCACCGACTTCCAGGGCAAGCTGTTTTCCGGCTCGCGCGCCCTGCTCGCCATTGCCGACGAATTGCGCGAGGTGCGCACCATCTGCCGCTGCGGCCGCAAGGCGACTATGGTGGTGCGGCTGGGCGAGGACGGCAAGGTGGCGAAGCTGGGCGAGCAGGTGGCGATCGGCAAGGATATCTACGTTTCCCTGTGCCGCCGCCACTGGGAGGAGGAAATGGGCAGGGCCGTCCCGGACGATTTCATCGGCTTCACTCATGGGTGAAAGGCCGTCTTCTTCCCAATCAGTCCGTGCAATCCGCGCCAAAACCTGTTAGAACGGCTTCCGTCCACCTATATGTTCGATGAAACTCACCGAGCCGGCGAACGTTTCGGCGCGGTATTTTGTTTCCGATCAAACACCCAGCTAGAAGAAGGAAAGCCATTGCAGGTTCTTGTACGCGACAACAACATCGACCAGGCCCTGAGGGTCCTGAAGAAGAAATTGCAGCGCGAAGGCGTCTTCCGCGAAATGAAGGCGCGCCGCGCCTATGAAAAGCCATCCGAAAAGCGTGCCCGCGAAAAGGCCGAAGCCGTTCGCCGCACCCGCAAGGCCGCCCGCAAGCTGGCCATCCGCGAAGGCCTGATCGCCGCGCCGGTGAAGAAGCTGCCCCTGCGGCCCGACCAGCGCACCGCCCGCCCTGCGGCGTAAATCCCGGTTCGCCAATCCGCCGCCCGGATAAACCGGCGGCGGATGTCGTGGCGGGTGCCCTCCCCAGGCTTCGGCAACATTGCGGGCTTCGGCAATTTTTTGCCCCGGTTGTAGACCCTCTCAAAACCGCATATCTGAAGCAAGGCAGCGTTTCATCTGCCCTGCGGCCTGTATGACTGAGAGGGACCCGACGCCATGCTTGATCCGATCGTGAACTTCGTCACCCGGATTTTCGGCCTCCTTGGCCGCGCCATCGGTTTCCTGGTCGGTATTGTCCTGTGGCCCTTCCTGTGGCTGGGCCGCTGGTACGCGCAGCGCGGCTGGATGCTGAAAGCGGCGCTCGGCGCGGTCCTTCTGATTTTGATCGGCCTGTACGCCAATTTCTTCTACGCCACCCAATGGTGGAACAATTTCAATCCCGACTATCCGGCAGCCATGCGGCAGCAGAAAAGCGTATCCGTTGCCGGCGGCCCCGTTGCCGGCAATACCGGCGCCGCTGCGACCGGCAGCGCTTCGCAGGCGCCGGCATCCTGCCAGCCATCGGCCATAGCAGGCATTTCCGCCGAACTGATCGACTTCAACGTCAACCAGAATTCCTGGGTGTCCTCGATGGTCGTGTCGAAGATGGGCTTCTTCGGCATCGACTGGCGGCGCACGCCGTTCTTCGACAACAAGGCCGCGTTCCAGCTTGGCATCAACCAGGTCATGCGGCGCACTACCACCGAACTGGTCGACACGCTGGGTCGCGTGCGCGGCACCTCGCAGATCGACCAGAACCTACAGGATGCGCGCACGGCGCTGGCCTGGAACGAGGATGCCTGGTATCTCGGCTGGCGCGGCCCTACCCGCCCGACGCCCAGCGTTTACCGCGAAGCCATCGGCAAGCTGCGCGCCTACAACACCAGCCTTGAGAAATGCCAGGTCACCTTCGACGCGCGCGCCGACAATCTGATGCAGTTCCTCGACCGCATCGCCGGCGACATCGGCTCGACCTCCGACATCTTGCGCTCGCGCATCGATGCTTCGGACGCCGGCTGGTTCGACCTGCGCGCCGACGACCGTTTCTGGTTCGCCTATGGCCAACTCTACGCTTATTACGGCGTGCTGGTTGCGGCGCGCTCCGACTTTGCCGCCGTCATTGCCGAGCGCAACCTCAACACGCTGTGGGCGCGCATGGAGGAGCAGTCCCGCGCCGCCCTCAACGTGCAGCCCTGGATCATCTCGAACGGCAGCGAATCGAGCGCCTTCTTCCCCTCGCATCTGGCCACGATGGGCTTCAATATGCTTCAGGTTCGCTCCAACATCGTCGAGATCCGCTCGGTGCTCGACCGCTAGCCGAGCCAACCGGCGCGTCTTCCCAAACGCCGGCCCTATGTTATCCTGACAGGGCGGCATAATCGGCCGTTCATCTTATCGGGGCGCGAATGACGATCTACCTGCTTGCATTGTTGATCGGCGTGATCGCCGGCCTGAGGGCATTCACCGCGCCCGCCGCCATCGCCTGGGGCGCTGGCCTTGGCTGGCTGTCGGTAGCCGGCACATGGGCCGGTTTCATGGGCCATTGGATAGCGGCCGCCGTCTTCACCATTCTCGCCGTCATCGAGCTGGTCAGCGACCAATTGCCGTCGACGCCGAGCCGCAAGGTTGCGACGCAGTTCGGCGCCCGCATCGTCGTGGGCGCGTTCTCGGGCGCGGTCATCGGCGCTACGGCTGGCCTGACGGTAGGCGGCATGACGGTTGGCGCGATCGGGGCCGTCATCGGCACGCTGGGCGGCGCGGAGGTACGGGCGCGATTGGCCGCAGCCTTCGGCAAGGATGCGCCCGCCGCCTTCATCGAGGATGCCGTCGCAATCGTCGTCGGCCTGCTTATCGTGCACGCCGCCTCATGACAGCCAGGAAATTCGACGCCATCATCGTCGGGGCCGGCCAAGCCGGCCCGCCGCTCGCCGGCAGGTTGACGGCGGCCGGCATGACCGTAGCGCTGGTCGAGCGCAAGCTGGTCGGCGGCACCTGCGTCAACACCGGCTGCATGCCGACCAAGGCGATGGTCGCCAGCGCCTATGCCGCCCATGTCGCCGGCCGCGCCGCCCATTACGGCGTGACGATTTCCGGCGCTGTCGGCATCGACATGAAGAAGGTAAAGGCGGTCAAGGACAAGGTGTCGAACGACGCGCGCACCGGGGTGGAGGAATGGATCGCCGGCATGAAGGGCTGCACGCTGTTTCGCGGCCATGCCCGCTTCGAGAGCGCCAACCAGATAAGCGTCGGCGACGATGTGCTGAGCGCGGAAAAGATTTTCCTCAACACCGGCGGGCGCGCCACGGTGCCCGACCTCGCCGGCATCGATACGGTCGACTATCTCACCAATTCCTCGATGATGGATTTGGATGTGCTGCCGCGCCACCTTGTCGTTGTCGGCGGCAGCTACATATCGCTTGAATTCGCGCAGATTTTTCGCCGTTTCGGCTCCGAAGTCACGATAATCGAGAAGGGCGAGCGCCTGATCGGGCGCGAGGACGAGGACGTTTCGGCGGCGATCAAGTCGATCCTCGAAAACGAAGGCGTCAAGATCCACCTCGGCGCGGATACCGTCAGCTTCGCCAAAAAGGGCAACGACACCGCCGTGACATTCCGCGCCGGCCAGCCGCCGGCTATCGGCTCGCATGTGCTGCTGGCGCTGGGGCGCACGCCCAACACGCAGGATCTCGGCCTCGACAAGGCCGGCATCGACCAGGACAAGCGCGGCTTCATCGTCGTCGACGATTATTTGCGCACCAGCGTGCCTGGTATCTGGGCCATGGGCGAATGCAATGGCAAGGGCACCTTCACCCACACCGCCTACAACGACTATGAAATCGTCGCGGCCAACCTGCTCGACGACGATCCCCGCAAGGTCAGCGACCGCATCGAAGCCTATGGGCTCTTCATCGATCCGCCGCTTGGCCGTTGCGGCATGACGGAGGCGGCGGCGAGAAAGTCCGGCCGCAAGGTGCTGGTCGGCCAACGGCCGATGACCCGCGTCAGCCGCGCTGTCGAAAAGGGCGAGACGCAAGGGTTTATGAAAATCCTGGTCGATGCCGATACCGACGAAATCCTTGGCTGCTGCGTGCTTGGGCCTGGCGGCGACGAGGCGGTCCACGGCGTGCTCGACCTGATGTACGCCAAGGCGCCCGTAACGACCTTGCGGCGCGCCGTGCATATCCATCCGACTGTAGCCGAGCTTTTGCCGACAATAGCGCAGGAACTGAAGCCTCTCGGATAAGCGACCTGCCCCGCAGCCCCGTCCCGCTATCGCTGCAATGCTCCATTGCAGCGATAGCGTTTGCGCACTGATCGCCGCCATGCGATTGCTCGCCTAAATCGTTTCATAATGGACGTTTCATGCCCCTGCCGATCCTTGCGCTCGCCATTGCGTCCTTTTGCATCGGCACCACCGAATTCGTCATTATGGGACTGCTGCCGGAAGTGGCGGTTGACCTTAAAGTATCGATCCCATCGGCCGGCCTGCTGGTCACCGGCTATGCGCTGGGCGTCGTTTTCGGCGCGCCGGTCATTGCCGTCGCCACCGCCCATATGCGGCGCAAACCCGTTCTGGTCGCGCTCGCCTCGCTGTTCGTCGTCGGCAATCTTTTATGCGCCATCGCGCCGACCTATTGGACGCTGATGGCCGCCCGCGTCATCACCGCCTTCGGCCATGGCGCTTTCTTCGGCATCGGCTCGGTGGTCGCCGCCAGCCTCGTGCCCAGGAACAAGCAGGCAAGCGCCGTCGCCCTGATGTTCGCCGGCCTGACGCTGGCCAACATTTTGGGCGTGCCCGGCGGCACCGCGCTCGGTGAAGCCTTCGGCTGGCGCGCCACCTTCCTCGCCGTCGTGGTGCTCGGCCTTTTCTCGGTCGCGGCCATCGCCTGGCTGGTGCCGTCCAACGTGGCCGAGCCAAGCGGCGGCGGCCTGCGCAGCGAAGTGCGCGTGCTGGCAAAATTGCAGGTGTGGCTGGCCATGCTTATCTCGGCGCTGGCCTCCGCCAGCCTGTTTGCCGTCTTCACCTACATCAAGCCTTACCTCACCGATGTTTCCGGCCTGTCGACCTCGGCGGTAACCTGGGTGCTGCTGCTGTTCGGCGGCGGCATGACCATCGGCAATGTCATCGGCGGCCGGCTTGCCGACTGGAAGCTGATGCCGACCGTCATCGGCACGCTGGCGATGCTGACAGTCGTGTTTGTCTGCTTCGCGCAGTTCGGGGCAATGGCGGGCGTTGCCATCGGCATCGTCTTCCTGTGGGGAATGCTGGTCTTCGTCATCGTGCCACCGCTGCAAATCCGCGTCGTGGAGACGGCGTCCGAAGGACCGAACCTGGCGGCCACCCTTAATCAGGGCGCTTTCAACATCGGCAACGCCGCCGGCGCATGGGTCGGCGGACTGGCCTTATCCTTTGGCGTTTCCTATGCAAACCTGCCGCTGGTCGGCGCGGTCGTGTGCCTGCTTGCACTCGGTGTGGCCATCGTTTCCTACACCATCGAGCGAAGGCGGCCTATGGTTGCCGATGCGGCCCTGACTTGCCCGGCGCAATAGCTGCGAGCCAGCACTTGCCGGCTGGCCCAATCGTCCTCCATCGACATGGCTGACGCCGTTTGGCATGTCATTGCCCTGTTCCAGAGGAGTATCCATGCGCAAATCGATCGAACGGCTTGAAGGCGACAGCGCGGGCATAGCCTACGAATTCCCGGTTTTCCGCTTCGACGGCAGCGACAAGTCGGCGCCCGCCGCCTACCTCCAGGCCGCCCTTCATGGCGGCGAATTGCCCGGCACCGTCGCCATCGACGCGCTGATGCCCAAGCTGGCGAAGGC
>DASYCS010000035.1:0-3230 GCA_036500025.1 Mesorhizobium sp.
TATCGGCCTGATGCAGCACCTGAACGACAAGGGCATCAACTGCCCGTTGCCGGTGCAACGCAAGGATGGCCAGATCATCGGCGAACTGGCCGGCCGCCCAGCGGCAATCGTTACCTTTCTCGAAGGCATATGGACGCGCCGACCAACGGCCGAGCATTGCCGCGAAGTGGGAAAGTCGCTTGCGGCCATGCATCTGGCGGGCCAGGATTTTTCCCTGCGGCGCACGAACGCGCTCTCGGTGGACGGGTGGCGGCCGCTATGGGACCGGGCTGCGGCGCGCGCCGATGAGGTGGAGCCGGGCCTGGCGCCCGAGGTCGAGGCCGATCTCGCCGCACTCGAAAAAGAATGGCCGGCCGACCTGCCGAAGGGCGTCATTCATGCCGACCTGTTTCCCGACAACGTCTTTTTTCTCGGCAAGAATCTGTCCGGGTTGATCGATTTCTACTTCGCCTGTTGGGACATGCTGGCTTACGATATCGCCATCTGCCTCAACGCATGGTGCTTCGAGAAGGACAACTCCTTCAACCTGACCAAGGGCACGGCCTTGCTTTCCGGCTACACGGCGGTGCGGTCCATTTCGGCGGCCGAGGCTGCCGCTCTGCCGATGCTGGCGCATGGCTCGGCGCTGCGCTTCATGCTGACGCGGCTCTATGACTGGTTGAACACGCCGGCCGGCAGCCTGGTGGTGAAGAAGGACCCGCTTGAATATTTGCGGCGCATGCGCTTCCACCGGCAGGTCCGCTCGGCATCGGAATACGGGCTGAAAATGGATAGCGTCGAAGCATGAAACGCATCGAGATTTTCACCGATGGCGCCTGTTCGGGCAACCCCGGCCCCGGTGGCTGGGGAGCGCTCCTGCGCTTCAACGATAGGGTCAAGGAATTGTCCGGCGGCGAGGCCATGACCACCAATAATCGCATGGAACTGATGGCGGCGATTTCCGCGCTCGATGCGCTGAAGGAACCCTGCGCCGTCGATCTCCATACCGATTCAAGCTATGTCAAGGACGGCATTTCCGGCTGGATCGAAGGCTGGAAGCGCAATGGCTGGAAGACCGCGGCCAAACAGCCGGTAAAGAACGCCGAATTGTGGCAGGCACTGGACGCGGCGCGAAAGCGCCATCAGGTGACATGGCACTGGGTCAAGGGCCATGCCGGCCACCCCGAAAACGAACGCGCGGACGAACTCGCCCGCATGGGCATGGCGCCATTCAAGAAGACACTGCCCAAGGCTCCAGCTAGCCCGGCGGGCAGCCCGGTTTCCCAAGCCAGGGTCAAGAAGCCGGTAGACGCCGCCAAACCGGGATCAAAACTTCCAAGGCGCTCGACGCAAAGTTATTGACCGGCCTGCCGGCAGGGCAGGAGCCGTTGCTTTCATCATGTCCGGGCCTGTCCCGGGCATCTGCGCACTCGAACTGCAAGACCGTATCCCGATACGGCCATCCGCCGATGATGACGGCGCGATGGCTATTCGGCAAGCGACCGATTTATCGATCAGAGAGCTTCGAGGATTTTCGCCGCACCCGATTCCACGGCCTGGCCGGGGCTGTCCTCGACGTTGAGGACGGTGACCTTGCCGTCTTCGACGATCATCGAATAGCGCTTGGAGCGAAGCCCCATGCCGCCGGCCGAAAGATCGATGTCGAGGCCGAGCGACTTGGCGAAGGTGCCGTTGCCGTCGGACAGATAAAGGATCTTGCCTTCACCGCCGGTGAACCGCGCCCATGCGCCCATGACGTGAACGTCGTTGACCGCGACGACCGCGATGGCATCGACGCCGCGCGCCAGAATGGCATCGTGGTTTTCGAGGTAGCCGGGCAGGTGGTTATTGCTGCAAGTCGGCGTGAACGCGCCTGGAACCGCAAACAGCACCACTTTCTTGCCCGAAAAGATTTCAGCGGTGGTGATGTTCTTCGCGCCATCGGCGGTCATCGTCTTAAAGGTGGCTTCGGGCAGTTTTTCGCCAACTGAGATGGTCATCAATGTCCTCGTTCAATTAAATCGAATGACGATGCGATAGCGAATTGCCGAGCTTGCGGCAATCGGTGAAAGAGGCTGGCCTACGGATAGGGCACCAGTCCCTGAACGGCCCCGTCGGCGCTTGTCAGCGTGTAGTGCAGGCCGCTGCCGGTGGGCTTCGAGGTCGGGCGGTCGAGGATCGGCACTTTGAACGTGATCTTGCCGCCTTCTATGCCGCGCACCGGCGTGCCGAACATATAGTCGCTGGCGCCGGCAATGAAAAAGTCGACCGCCTGGCTGTCGCCCGGCGCGCTGGCCTCCACCACCAGTGTCTCCGGGTCGCCGGGCAGCGGCTTCACGCCGAAATCGGCCCTCTGTGGCTCGGGCAAAGCCGCAAACCCCGCATCGACAAGCGCCGTATCGTCCGCGTTGTCCGGGTCGGCGGCGGGGTCCAGTTTCAGGCTTGCCTGCACGGGAACGCAGATCGTCTCGCAGATGCCGAGGAAGATATCGGCGTCGATGGCGGTGGTGGCACCGGGCGACGCCAGCTTGAACACCACCGGCAAGGAAATGGAGCGGTCATACCCGGCCCATTTGCCATAGCCGTCATCATGGCGGCGTGGCGCTGGAAAGGACAATTCGGCGCCGCTGATATTGGTGCTGCGCGAAATGTCGAATTGCGGCGGCACGCCGCTGCTGCCGGGATCGCGCCAATAGGTTTTCCAGCCCGGATTCAGGTCGATTTCAAGCGCGCCTCTAATCTGCCCGGCGGCATCCGGCTTGCCGGCGGTGACCAGCCTGACCCGGCCGCCCTCGGCGTCGGACCACTCCGACGAGGCCGCGAAGGCGGGAAGGGCGCTTGCCATGAAGCCCAAGGCTGCGGCGAGGATTTTGAAACTCTGCATGGCAGTGATTTGGGCGCGCCTTGATGGCGGCGCAACCGGTTTGCTGCGCCGCCGCATCATATTTGCGTGACCCGCCATCGGCTGCTTACCGGGGTTCGCCCCAAAAGACGGGAAAACCCATCTTTAAAGCCATCCGGAAACGCGTTACCCTTTGACCATGGATGTGTCGCACCAGAAGGATGCCGCCCCTACCAGCGGTTTTCTAGACGACCAGTTCCTGATTGCCATGCCCGGCATGAAGGACGACCGGTTCGCGCGCGCCGTTATTTATGTCTGCGCCCACAGCGAAGAGGGCGCAATGGGGCTGATCGTCAACCAGACGCAGCAGATGCTGTTCCCGGATTTGCTGGTGCAGCTTGGCATATTG
>DASYCS010000036.1:0-3587 GCA_036500025.1 Mesorhizobium sp.
GAAATGGCGCAGCAGGGTCGCGGTATTGGCGAATTCGAAATTGTGGCGCGAATATTCCTGCTCCGCCTGTAGGAAGACGTCGCCATAGGTGACTTTTTCAGCGCCCTCGCGACCATTGAAATTCAGGTCGTAGACATTATCCACGCCCTGCACATACATGGCCAGCCGCTCCAGCCCGTAGGTGAGTTCGCCGGCGACAGGCGCGCATTCGATGCCGCAGACCTGCTGGAAATAGGTGAACTGCGATACTTCCATGCCGTCGCACCAGCATTCCCAGCCAAGGCCCCAGGCGCCCAGCGTCGGGCTTTCCCAGTCATCCTCGACAAAGCGGATGTCGTGCAGCAGCGGATCGACGCCGATGGCCGCCAGCGAGCCAAGGTAAAGCTCCTGCAAGTTTGGCGGATTGGGCTTCAGGATCACCTGATACTGGTAATAGTGCTGGAGCCGGTTGGGGTTCTCGCCATAGCGACCGTCCTTGGGGCGGCGCGAAGGCTGCACATAGGCGGCGTTCCACGCCTTTGGCCCCAATGCGCGCAGCGTGGTGGCCGGATGAAATGTGCCTGCGCCGACTTCCATGTCGTAAGGCTGGAGCACGACGCAGCCATATTCCGCCCAATAATTGTGAAGCGTCAGGATCAGCCCCTGGAACGAGCGGCTGGGGTGCATATGGGCGGAAATTTCGGCGCTCACGGATCGGGCCTCGGCGGCAATGGCAGGATGCGACTTTCCCTAGTGCCCCGCACCGTGAGCGTCAAGGTAAAGGGCCGGAAGCGACCCACACACTCGTCATCCTCGGGCTTGTCCCGAGGATCTACAACATCCGTGCGCAGATCCTCGGCACAAGGCCGAGGATGACGGCGGAGAGGGGCACGCCTACCCCTTCGGAGCAGGCGTCAGATCGGGCTTGGCCTTCGGCGTTTCCTGCGCCGTGGCCTTGGCTTCCGCCGGCGGCAGGCCGTTGCGCAGCTTTTCCTGCACGGCGGCCAATATGTCCGGATCGGGCTTCATGTCGCGCGCATGCGCCCACTGGAAGGTCGCCTCCAGCTTACGGCCGACACGCCAGTAGGCGTCGCCCAGATGGTCGTTCAGCACCGGGTCTTCCGGCTTCAGCGATACGGCGCGTTCCATTTCGCGCACGGAATCGTCGAACTTGCCGAGCTTGAAATAGGCCCAGCCAAGCGAATCGACGATGTAGCCGTCGCTCGGGCGAAGATCGACGGCCTTCTGGATCATCTCCAGGCCCTCTTGCAGGTTCATGCCGCGATCGACCCAGGAATAGCCGAGATAGTTCATGACCTGCGGCTGGTCGGGATTGAGTTCCAGCGCCTTGCGGAAATTCGGCTCGGCCTTGTCCCATTGCTTCAGCCGCTCATAGGCGATACCGCGCTGGTAGAAAATATTCCAGTTGGCGACGGCCGGCGTCTTCAGGGTCGCAACGGCCTTGTCGTAAAGATCGGCGGCGGAACGGAAATCTTCCTTGGACGAATAGACGCCGCCCAGCGCCAGATAGCCGCGCATGTCTTCGGGATGCGCGTCGACAAGCGCCTTCAGGTGGGCGATGGCCTCGTCCTTCTTGTCGAGATCGGCAAGATTGAGGCCGAGTTGCAGGTCGGAAGCTTCCTTAAGCGGCGAATTTTCCGGAATGCGGCGATAAAGCTCGATCGCCTTTTCGCTGTCCTTCAACTGCTCGGCAACGGATGCCAGTTGCACCAGGGCAGCGTCGCTGTCCGGCTTCAGCGCCAGCGCATATTCCAGATAGAGGCGCACGAACGGCTCGCCGCCGCCGCGGTTGAGCGCGGTGGCCAGATCGAGCAGGATTTCAGCCGCGCCATCGGAAGCGTTGGCAACCAGCGGCTCGATCTTGCCGCCCTTGTTGATCTTGTCGCGCAGGTCGGCAATCTCAAGCTTGCCCGGCCCGAACGTATCGGCCTGGTCGAGAACGGCGAGCGCCTTGTCCTTGTCGCCCTTGCGGGCCAGGAAGCCGGCATAGGATTGCGCGCAGCGCATCCAGGTTTCCGGCGCCGCGCCGCCGGCAGCGACATTCTGCATGGTTTTCGAATAGGCGGCGTCCGCCTTGTCGGTCAGGCCCGACGCATCGGCGATGAGAGCGCTGTGGCAGCTCTTGAACAGGTCGAACCATTCCGGCCCTTCGATCTTGTCGACGAAGGCCATGGCTTCTTCGCCGTGCCCGGCGCCCTGCTTGGACCAGCCGGTCATGACGCCGGCGATCAGCCGGTCGAGGTCGGATTCCAGCGACAGCTTCAGCCAGTATTCAGCCTTGGCGAAATCCTTCTTGCGAAACGAATCGACGGCCAGCGCCAGCCGCGAAAAGCGCTCCGCGTCGGGCGTTTCCTTCAGCTTGTCAGCATAGGGCAGCGATTCCTCAAAACGCCCTTGCGAAATCAGCGACAGCATCAGGCTTTGCTGGAGAGCGGCATCGTCGGGGTCGAAGGCCAGCGCCTGCTTGTAATAGGCAATGGCGCCGTCGAGGTCGTTGTCGGCCTCGGCGATGTGCGCGGCCAGGTAAGCGCCTGAAAATGAGGTTATTTCAACCGGCTCGCTGGCCTGCCTGGCAAAAGAGGGCAGGCTTGAAGCCGCCACGCCCGTCAGAACTGCCAGCCCCGTTAGCCAGCGCATGCTTGCCTGCCGCATCGTATTCCTTTCAGTCGAACGCAAAAACCGCCGAAGCGGCCCTGACCGTCGAATCCACATTTGCCGGCAAGCATGGCCTTTTTGCGTTCATGCTTCAACCGGCCGGGAATTCACAATCCGGGCATGGGATTAAAACATGGTGCGGCAGAGGCTTTGCGCTGGCCAGGCGCGAGGCTGCCCTTGGCCGAACGCAACCGCCCGCGCCTCAGTTCACGCGGCTGATGCAGAAGTCGATGACGTCGATCAGCGCCGATTTCTGCGGCGTCGCTTCCAGCGGGGCCAGCGCGTCGCGCGCGATCTCGCCGAAATGGCGGGCGCGGCCGATCGTATCGGAAATCGCGGAATGGCGGGTCATCAGGCCGATGGCCTTTTCCAGTCCGGCATCGTCGGCCGCATTGTTTTCGATGGCGTCCTTCCAGAATGAACGCTCAGTCGCCGTGCCGCGCCTGTAGGCCAGGATCACCGGCAGCGTTACCTTGCCCTCGCGGAAATCGTCGCCGACATTCTTGCCCAGATCCTGGCTGGAGCCGCCATAGTCCAGCGCATCGTCGATCAGCTGGAAGGCAAGACCGAGGTTCATGCCGTAGGAGCGCAGCGCGGTCCGGTCGGTGCGCGACGCGCCGGCAATGACCGGGCCGACTTCGGCGGCGGCTGAAAACAGCGCGGCGGTCTTGGCCTTGATGACGGCGAAATGCTCGTCCTCGGTGGTTTCGAGGTTTTTCGCCGCCGTCAGCTGCATCACTTCGCCTTCGGCGATGATGGAGGCCGCGCTCGACAGGATGTCAAGCGCATCGAGCGAGCCGACATCGACCATCATGCGGAAAGCCTGGCCGAGCAGGAAGTCGCCGACCAGCACGCTGGCCTGGTTGCCCCAGATCATGCGCGCCGTCTTCTTGCCGCGCCGCATGCCGCTTTCATCGACGACATCGTCGTGG
>DASYCS010000037.1:0-4859 GCA_036500025.1 Mesorhizobium sp.
AGCCGCTGCCGCTCGAAGGCCGCACGGTGCTGATAACCTCGCAGTCGGGCGAAAGCGCCGAGGTGGTGCGCTGGTTCTCCGAAGCGGGCGGCGTGCTCGACATTTTCGGGCTGACACTGGAAGAAAATTCGTTTCTCGGGCGCACCGTTCCTTGCCTGGTCGGCGCCGGCGGCACCGAACTGGCCTTTGCGGCCACCCGCAGCCTGACCATCAGCTTCGCGTTGCATCTGGCGGTGCTGGCGGCCCTTGGCGACGATCCTTCGACGGCGCTGAGCGCCCTGCGCAAGCCGGAAGAGGTCGAGATAACCGGCGCACTGGAAGCGCTTGCCGAGGTGCAAACCGTCGTCACCTCCGGCCGGCGCTTGCAGGGCGTTGCCGAAGCGCTGGCGCTGGGCTTGACCGAATTGTCGCGGCGTCCGTGCTTTTCACTGGAGGGCGGCCAGCTTCGCCACGGGCCGATGGAAATGCTGGGGCCGGATATCGGGGTTATCCTGTTTCGCGGCGATGACCCCACAGCCTCCCTCGTCACCGCCATGGCAGTTTCGGCGGTCGAGACCGGCGCGCCGGTTATCGTCTTCGATTGCTCGGGTGCCGCACCTGTCTCGGGCGCCGTCACGCTTGGCTTCAGTCCGGCCCGCGGCCTTGCCGCGATCTTCGCCATGCTGCCGGTGGCCCAGCGGCTGATGGTCGCCTTCGCCGATGCGCGCGTCGACAATGCCGGCACGCCGGTGCGCTCCACGAAAATCACCCGGAGCGAGTGAATGCGTCCGCTCGCGGTGATCGGCAACGTCAATGTCGACCTCATATTGGGGCCGGCCGCGCCATGGCCGAAGGCCGGCACCGAAATCATCGTCGACCACGACGAACTGCGTGTCGGCGGCCAGGCTGGAAACAGCGCGCTCGTCTGGCAGGCGCTGGGCGTCGATTTCAGCATCGCGGCCAATGTCGGTTCCGACCAGTTCGGCCGCTGGCTGCGCGAGGAATTCGGCCGGCGCGCCGAGAAATGGACCGTCAGTCCAGAAGGCACGACGCTTTCGGTCGGCATCACGCATCCCGATGGCGAGCGCACTTTTTTCACGACACGCGGGCATCTGCCGCGCCTCGATCTTGCGGGTGTCCTGTCGGTTCTCGACGGCCCACAACTTGCCGGCGGCTGGGCGTTACTGTGCGGGTCGTTCCTCACCAACGACCTGACCAGGGACTACACCGCATTCTTCGACTGGGCCGACAGCCACGGCATTGCGGTGGCGCTCGATACGGGTTGGCCGATGGATGGCTGGACGCAAGCTAATCGCGATGCCGTAAAGGCGTGGCTTTCGCGTTGCGCGCTGGCGCTGTTCAATGAAATCGAGACGACGACGCTGGCCGGCCTCGACGATCCGGTGGAAGCGGCGAAAAAGCTGCAAGCCGGTATGAAGAAGGATGCCGTCGCGGTGGTCAAGCGCGGGCCGCAGGGAGCGCTTGCCATCGGCGCGTATGGGGCTGCCGTTCAGGTTGACGCTCCTGCGGTGGATGTCGTCGACACGATAGGCGCAGGCGATGTTTTCAATGCGGCTTTTCTTGCCGCGCTGGTTCGAGGCGAGGCGCTTGCCGCCTGCCTGACCGCGGGAACGCAGGTCGCCTCGCGCGCCATCTCCACCCGCCCCCGCTCCTATGGCGGTCCATTGCCTCGTGAGGAATTATGGCATGAGCAGGCTTGAAATCCGCGACGTCCGCAAGAGCTACGGCAAGGCCGAGACGCTGAAGGGCATCGACATCTCGCTGGCGGATGGCGAATTCCTGGTGCTGCTGGGACCTTCGGGCTGCGGGAAGTCGACGCTGCTCAACATCATCGCCGGGCTGACCGAAGCGACCAGCGGCGATATCCGCATCGGCGACCGTTCGATCATCGGCGTCCACCCCAAGGACCGCGACATCGCGATGGTGTTCCAGTCCTACGCGCTCTATCCGAACCTGACCGTGCGCCGCAACATCGGCTTCGGGCTGGAGATGCGCAAGGTTCCCGCCGCCGAGCGCGACAAGGCGGTGAAGGAGGCGGCGCGACTGTTGCAGATCGAGAACCTGCTCGACCGCAAGCCCAGCCAGCTTTCTGGCGGCCAGCGCCAGCGCGTCGCCATCGGCAGGGCGCTGGTGCGCAAACCGGAAGTTTTCCTGTTCGACGAACCGCTTTCCAACCTCGACGCAAAGCTGCGGCTGGAAATGCGCGCCGAAATCAAGCGCCTGCACCAGATGCTGAAGACCACGATCGTCTATGTCACTCATGACCAGATCGAGGCGATGACGCTGGCCACGCGAATTGCCGTCATGCATGAGGGCCAGATCGAGCAGTTGGGCACGCCGGAGGAAATCTATAACAAGCCGGCGACGCTTTATGTGGCCGGTTTCGTCGGCGCGCCACCGATGAACATGCTGAACGTGACGCTTGCGGAAGGGGTTTTAAGGATCGCCGGCTCCGATGCGGCGTTCGCCCTGCCGTCACGTTTTACGCCGGACACCATGGCCAATGGCCGCGAACTTGTCGCCGGCATCAGGCCGGAGGCTTTGCATCTCGACGGGGCCGGGGCGGCGCCATTTTGCTTTTCAGCCACCATTGACGGTGCGGAATTGACCGGGCCGGAACTGGTCGTCTCCGCCAGGGTAGGTTCGCAAAAGGTGACGGCGAGCCTGCCGCCCCGATCCGCCATCACTATAGGCCAAACGCGCACCTTCGCGTTCGATGAAGCGGCGTTGCACCTGTTCGATCCTGCGACCGGCAAGGCATTTTGAAGCGCCGATCCGCGCCGAATCAAAGCCACATCGGACCAAGCCAAGCCCGTCAAGCACACTGGACACGCGACGATGGCGCACCGCCCGAAAGCGGGAAGGGGCGACTTCGCTTGACGGATTTCTCTTGATCATTTATGACTGACGAAAGTTGAAATTCGTCAGTCATAGCGAACCCATGGCCCTGTTAAACGAAACCACCGAAGCGAGTTCATCACGGCAGGAGAATGTCGAGCGCATCCTTGAGAGCGCCGAGCGGCTTTTCCGGCATTACGGCTATGGCAAGACGACGGTTGCCGACATTGCCCGCGATCTCGGCATGTCGCCGGCGAATGTCTATCGTTTCTTCGCATCAAAGGAGCAGATCCATCAGGAAATCTGCGGGCGCATGCTTGCGGCGAGCTTGCATCTGGCCCTTGCAAACTCGAAACGGCAATTGCCCGCCGCAGAGCGCCTGCGCCTTTGCATTCTCGATCAGCATCAACTGACCAAGGAGACGATGCTGGACGAGCAGAAGGTGCATGAGATGGTCATCGTCGCCATCGAGCGCGACTGGCATGTCATTGAAAAGCACGTCGACCGCCTGCATCAGGTTTATTCCGACATCATCCGCGAGGGCATCGAGGCTGGCGAGTTTCGCCAACAGGATCTCGACAGCGCCGCCAGATGCTTCGGCGCGGCGACGGCGGCCCTTTGCCACCCGCAAATGGTGGCTCAATGCCTTGCGAAAGAAAATCGTGCAGCGCCCGATGAACTGGTCGATTTCGCGATCAGGGCGCTGAAATAGGCGCGGCCCAGGCCCGTCATCCGACCTTAACTTCAGGAGCGTGAACGATGCTTTCGTTCAAGACCTTCAGTGATTTTGCCCGGCCGCTCGCTACGCTCAGCCTGCTTGGCGTTCTTGGCGCCGGCGTTGCCGCCTGCACGCAGGCAAAGACGGAGCCGGTCGTGGAGGTTCGCCCGGTCAAGGTCGTGCAGATCGCCAAGGCCGACGACACGCGCGATCTCGATTATTCCGGCACGGTGAAGGCGCGCACGGAAATGAACCTCGGCTTCCGCGTTGCCGGCAAGATCGTCGAGCGGCTGGTCGATATCGGCGACAAGGTGAAGCCCGGCGACATCCTCGCCCGCATCGACCCAACCGATTA
Organism: Mesorhizobium sp.; assembly: GCA_036500025.1. GTDB lineage: Bacteria > Pseudomonadota > Alphaproteobacteria > Rhizobiales > Rhizobiaceae > Mesorhizobium. Next base: position 3,912 of record DASYCS010000037.1, read on the forward strand.
CGCGCTTGCCCAAAAGACCGCGCAGGCCAACCTTGCCGCCGCGCAAAAGCAGGTCGAGACGGCCGGCCTGACGCAGAAGCGGTCGCAGCAATTATTTGCCAAGAAGTTCTCCTCGCAGGCGGAACTCGACCAGGCGACGCTCGGTTACCAGCAGGCAATAGCGGCGCGCGATGCGGCCGCCTCCGCGCTCCAGCAGGCAAGCAACCAGGTCGCCTATACCGACCTGAAAGCCGACAGGAACGGCATCGTCACCGCCATCGGCGCCGACAGCGGACAAGTGGTCGGCATCGGCGCGCCGGTCGTCACGGTCGCCATGGACGGCGAAAAGGAAATCCAGATCGCGGTGCCGGAAACCGACATTTCGCATTTCAAGGCCGGCCAGAACGTCAAGGTCGGCTTCTGGACCGATGACGAATTGCAGCTGAGCGGCAAGGTCCGCGAGGTCGCCGGCAGCGCCGACCCGCAGTCGCGCACCTTTTCGGTGCGTGTCAGCCTGGCCGACGATCCGCGCGTTCTTCTCGGCATGACGGCCACCGTAGAGGCGAAGGTCGAAACCAAGCGACCGTTGGAGGTCATCCCGCTGGAGGCCCTGGCCAAGCTGGACGGCAAGTCGATCGTCTGGGTGGTGGACCATGACACTTCGACGGTCCATGCGCGCGAAATCGGCGTCGCCGCATTCGCGGCCGATGGCGTGCGCGTCGCGCAGGGCTTGCAGGCCGGCGATCTCGTCGTGGCCGCCGGCACCCAGTTCATGAGCGAGAACCTCAAGGTCAAGCTGCCGGACGCCGTTGCCGCACAGGGCGAAAACCTCGACGCCGGCGGGAAAACCGCCGCCATTCGCTGACCCTTCAATCGCCCGAACCTCAAGAAGAGGCGACCATGACGAATTCGACCGACGAGAAGAAGCCCTTCAACCTGTCGCGCTGGGCCATCGGCCATCCCAGCATC